>JAEKMB010000332.1 GCA_019508105.1 Alphaproteobacteria bacterium | reverse complement strand
GTTCGTAATGGATCTCGGTGCCGTTTACTTTCGCTGTCTTCATGCGACCTCCACGATGAGGGGAATCAACATTTCGTCTTCGTGCGTACCGCCGTGGTTGCCGATGTGCAGGAACCTCGGCTCGCCGGCGATCCAGTCCTTGACGGTGTAGCGCTCGCGCATCATGAGCGCGACGTCGCCGATGCGCTCGCGGATGCGTGGATGCTCTGTGCCGGGGCCAAACCAGCCTTCGTCGAGCAGCCGCTCGCTCGGCATGACATCCGCGCGCCCGTCCAGCCAGTCCGCGGCGCGCTTGGCAAATTCGCCTGGCGAATGCACATGGCAGTAGGCGATGCGCCGCTCGCCGCAGAGCGGAAAGCGCAATTGCGGCGCCAGTGCCGCCGGCAGCTCGAGTGACTCCTCGCGCGCGACATCGATGAAGCCGTGGTCGGCGGTTGCGATCACCATCGTCTCGCTGCCGGCAAGGCGCGCGAGCAGGCGGCCGAAGGCGGCATCGACGAGCGCGAATTCCGACGCCGCCTGCACGCTCTCGCAGCCATGGCGATGCGAGATGGCGTCGTAGTGCGGCCAGTAGGCATAGACGAACTTTCGCTCGTCGCTCGACTTCACTGCCGCTTCCACCTGCGCGACGAATTCGTCGGCGTTGCGGTACGCGAGGCGCTCGGCGCCGCGGCAATGCGCGCGGTTGTAGTGCGAATCGACGATGTCGCGATGCGTGACGACGATCGAGCGTGCGGCGAGCGTGGGGAAAAAGGGCGGCGTATCGAAGATCGTCTCCGCCGTGACGCCGCGCGTGCTGAGGAGCGCCATGTCGCCGCGGCTGCGGAAAGGCAGCGCAGCGCTCACGCAGCCGGCGATACCGAAGTACGTGAACCAGCCGGTGAGCCCGTGCTCGAGCGGCGTGCAGCCGGTGTACGACGTCGTGATCGCCGATGCGGTGGTCGACGGAAAAACTGAGGTCAGCGTGCGCTTGCGCCGCCGCGCGAGCTCGCTCGCGGCGCCATGGCGTCGCAGATAGTTGTCGCCCAGGCCATCGATGATGAGCAGCACGATATTGCGTACG
>JAEKMB010000091.1 GCA_019508105.1 Alphaproteobacteria bacterium | reverse complement strand
GGTGCCCTATGGCCCGCCGCCCGACCCGTTTTTCGGGGGATGGGGCCGGCGTGGCGGCTTTGGCTATTGGGGCGGCTGGGGCTTTGCCTATGACCCGATGGTCGATGTGGTGGTGCGCACCAACTACGAAGCCTATGCCGAGATCGTGCTGTTGACGCCGGAGCAGGCAGCCAAGGAGCCGCGCGCGCTGAACGCCAACGAGGTGATTTCGCGCATAGGACCGGACGCCGCGCCGCCTAAGCCGAACCAGACCTGAGCGCGAATTCGCTATAGCCATCGCGCGCGACCACGCTTTCCACGGCGTGGCCGAGCGTATGGCACATATGCGGAATATCCACCGCGGCCAGCGGATCATCGGCCAGCACGGTCAGGCCCGCGCCCGGTGTCAGCCGCGCCAGCGCCTTTCTGGTCATCAGCGCGGGCAGCGGGCATTTCAGACCGCGCAGATCCAGTGTCTCGTCCATGGCCTCATCTTGATTAGAACCGGGGCGCGGCTCAAGCTTGCGATCAGGGAGACATGCTTTGGGTCTTACTGCCGCGGTCAAGCGCGAAGCCATCTATCTTGGCAGCATCGCGCGCACTTTGTGGCTGCTCCGGCGGGTCAAGCCCGATGCCAGCCACAGCATCGTGGATATCGTCGAGGCCCAGGCGAAGAAGCACCCCGCCAACGCCGCCATTCTCTATCAGGGCCAGGTGATGACCTATGCGGAGCTGGATGCGCGCGCCAACCGCTATGCCCATTGGGCGCTGGCGCAGGGCATCGGGCGCGGCACGCCGGTGGCGCTGTTGATGGAAAACCGGCCCGATTTCATCTGTGCCTGGCTGGGGATGTTCAAAGTGGGTGCGCAGGTGGCGCTGATCAACACCAACCTGGTGGGCGCGGCCCTGTCCCATTCCATCACCGTATCGGGCTCCCGCCATGCCATTGTCGGGGCCGAGCTGGTACGCAATTTCCTGGAGGCGCCATTTGACGCCCCGCCCGCGTTGTGGCTCGAGGGTGTCGATCCTTTGGATGGCCAGACCGGCAATCTCACCAGCGCGCTGGCGGCGGCGCCGGACGGGGCGCCGGACAAGGCGGCGCGGGCCGGCGTCACCCTGAAGGAGCGCGCCTTCTTCATCTATACTTCCGGCACCACCGGCCTGCCCAAGGCGGCCAATTTCAGCCATATGCGCATGCTGTTCATGATGAGCGGCTTTGTCGGGGCGCTGAGGCCGCGCGAAAGCGACCGCATCTATGATCCCCTGCCGCTTTATCATTCCACCGGCGGGGTCTGCGCCGTGGGCCTGGCGTTCTTCTCCGGCGGCGCGCTGATCATCAAGCGCAAATTCTCTGTCCATGAGTTCTGGAGCGACGTGCATGCTTACGGCGCCACCATGTTCGAATATATCGGCGAGCTGTGCCGCTATCTGTTGAACGCACCGCCCTCGCCGCTGGAGCGCGGCCACAATATCCGCGCCATCACCGGCAACGGACTCAGGCCTGAAATCTGGCGCGAATTTCAGGCCCGCTTCGCCATTCCGCGCATCGTGGAATTCTACGGCGCCACCGAGAGCAATGTCTCCATGCTCAACTATGACGGCACGGTGGGCGCGGTGGGCCGGGTGCCCGATTACCTTGAATGGCTGCTGCCCAGCCGGGTGGTGCGCTTTGACGTGGAAAAGGAAATGCCGGTGCGAGGCCCCAATGGCCTGTGCATCGAATGCCGAGCCGATGAGGTGGGCGAAGCGATCGGCGGCCTGTCCAAACGCGCCGGCCGCGAGTTCGAGGGCTATACCAATCGCGCGGAAAGCGACAAGAAGATGTTGCGCGACGTCTTCCGGCACGGCGACATGTGGTTTCGCACCGGCGATTTGATGCGGCGTGATGCCCATGGCTATTTCTATTTTGTCGACCGCATCGGCGACACCTTCCGCTGGAAGGGCGAGAATGTGTCCACCGGCGAAGTGGGCGAGGCGCTGGCGGCGGTGCCGGGCATCCTGGAAGCCAATGTCTATGGGGTCACTGTCCCCGGCATGGAGGGCCGCGCCGGCATGGCGTCGCTGGTGGTGGATGGCGATTTCCGGCTCGACCTGCTGGCAGAGCGGTTGCAGCACCGCCTGGCACCCTATGCCCGGCCGATTTTCCTTCGTCTGTCACCTCGCATTGACGTCACCGGCACCTTCAAGCAGCGCAAGATGGACCTGGTGCGCGAAGGCTTCGATCCTTCGGCGATCGCCGATCCGCTCTATGTGATGGACGCGGGCAGCGGCGCCTATGAACGCCTGACGCCGCAGCGTTATGGCGAAATTATTGCTGGCCAAATCAGGCTTTAGCCGCCTTTACGCAATTTTGAGAGAGGCGGGTGCAGTCTTGGCGGCCATGAAACAGCGCGCCCCGGGGGAACTCTATAATGCGCAAGCCCTTGCCCTGGGCTGGGCAGGCCATTGCGATCCGGGACTGCATTTTGACCGGCCGGAATTCGTGGAACTGGCGCAGCTTTGGTACGATCTGCGCGGTGATGCGGCTTTGCCGGCGCGGGACGCCATGACAGCGCGGCGGCTGAAGGACCTGCTTCCCAGCATCGCTTTTTATGAACGCTTCATCGGCCCGGACGGGCATCCGCGCCATCGCGTGCGGCTGGAGGGCATGCGGTTCGTGCGCATCTATGGCAGCCATACCGGACAAGTGGTGCAAGACTATCTGCCGCCGCAACATGCCAGCCGGTTTGCGCTTGGTCTGGAGGAGACGCTCGCCGCCATGGCGCCGCTGCGCTTCCTGGCCAGGACCGATTCCGGCGAGGCGAATTTTCTCAGTGCCGAATTCTGCAATTTGCCGCTGGCCGACAACCAGGGCCAGCCTGCCATGGTGCTGGTCTGCGCCCATTTCAGCCCGGCGCCCTGGAAGGATTATTTTGATGCAGCCATGGCGCGGCTCAAGGCCGCTCAGGCGAAATCCCTGGCCAGCGCGGTGCGCGCCTCGGCGGTCAAGACCGCCATATGACCGTAATGGGGATGCGACACGCCCAGCACCACCCGCTCGGTGCCATTCCGAAAATGCGCGATCTGGTCCCTGGTCAGGCTAAAGCGCAGCCAGTGCACTGACGAGGTCTTGCCGTCGGCCGTGGTGCGGTCGTCATATTCGGTTGGGGTGGCGCGGATCACATCGCCGCCGATCTCCAGGAACACCGTTTCCTCGATCCCGCCCAGGGTCAGCAGCACGGCATTGCGGCGCTTCTCATCCTCGATCTCAAGCATCAGGGTGGCGATCAGCTCGTCGCCTTGCGGGATCAGGGGATTGTAGGCCGCGAGTTCGCCAGGGATTTGCTCGTCGCCGCCTTTTTCGATGCGCAGCATCTCCTGCACCTGCAGCCACATGGTGGCGTAATTCTCGAAATAGAAAGTGGCGAACGGCCCCACTTCAATGCGGCGCAGCTTCTTCATAGGGATCAGGTTGGTCTTCAGCGCCTTGCGCTGCTGGTCATATTCGTCCGGCGCCAGGATATCGGCCGGCGTGATTTTGCGTTCGGCTTCAGACACTGTGTTTCCTCAACTCGTTCTGCGACACCCCGCCGCTCGCTTGGGCTCGCGGCGTT
>JAEKMB010000090.1 GCA_019508105.1 Alphaproteobacteria bacterium | reverse complement strand
GCCGCCAGGTCCGACACGGAAAGCGAAGGCATAATGGCGCGTGTCGTTGCCGGCCACGCCGGCGGGGCCGCTGGGCGGCTGGCCGTTGCTGGCGATGACATACAAAAAGCGCCGCGATGGATGCGGCCAGGCATACTGGACATTGGCGGGCAGGGTGATGCTGCTGCGAGGCATCAAGATCGCCGCATCGGGATCGAGGTCGTAGAGCGCCAGATTGGGACCGGTCGAGGCATAAAAGGGCAGGGTGGTCGTCCGGCCTTTCGCTGTTCCGGGCAGCGCCGCCGCGCCGAGCAATCCCGCAAATGTCCGCCGATCCAGCACGCGCGCCCCCTTTTTGGTTTCGCAAACGATAAAGCGGCGGCGCCGTGCGGGCAAATTCGCCACGACTTGCGGAAAAATGCCGGTTCCCTGCGGGTTTTTGTGTGCAGCCTGGAACTCGGCGGCCTTAAGCCCCTGCGCTGCCTTGAAACCCCCTGTTAGGGGGGCCACTTTACGGTATCCGGAGTCGGCCCATTGTATTGGGCGGCCCCTTATTCCAAGGCTTCGCCCAGTTGGGGGAGCCGTGTCACAGGCCGGATGATCCGGCGCAGGAGCATGCATATGGCGGATGACGCCAAGAAGAAAGACGAGTTGACCACCGAACTGTCGGCCCCGGTTCTGCCGCTGCGCGACATCGTGGTTTTTCCGCACATGATCGTTCCCTTGTTCGTAGGCCGCGAAAAGTCGGTCCGCGCGCTGGAGGAAGTGATGAATGACGAGAAGCAGATCCTGCTTCTCACCCAGAAGAACGCCGCCGAAGATGATCCTACGGCCGAAGGCCTGCACACCATCGGCACCCTGGCCACCGTGCTGCAGCTCTTGAAGCTGCCGGACCAGACCGTGCGCGTGCTGGTGGAAGGCAAGGCGCGTGCCCGCGTCACCGGCTTTCATTCCCGCAGCGATTTTTTCCAGGCCACGGTCGAGAAAGTTCCGGAGGAAGCCGCCGCGGTCCAGGAATCCGAAGCGCTGATGCGCACGGTGAAGGCCAATTTCGAGCAGTACATCAAGCTCAACAAGAAGATTCCGTCCGAGACCCTGGCCGCGGTGGCCCAGATCGACGATCCGGCCAAGCTGGCAGATACCGTCGCCTCGCATTTGTCGGTCAAGATCGGCGAGCGCCAGGCGCTGCTGGAAACCTTCGGCACCACCGAAAGGCTGGAAAAGATCCTGTCGCTGATCGAGGCGGAAATCGGCGTGCTCCAGGTCGAGCGCAAGATCCGCAGCCGGGTCAAGCGCCAGATGGAGAAGACCCAGCGCGAATATTATCTCAACGAGCAGCTCAAGGCGATCCAGAAGGAACTCGGCGAAGGCGAAGAAGGCCGCGACGAGATGAACGAGCTGGAAGAGCGCATTCGCAAGACCAAGCTCAGCAAGGAAGCGCGCGAGAAGGCCCAGGCCGAAGTCAAGAAGCTGCGTTCCATGTCGCCGATGTCGGCGGAAGCCACGGTGGTGCGCAACTATCTGGACTGGCTGCTCTCCTTGCCGTGGGGCAAGAAGAGCAAGGTCAAGCGCGATATCGTCGCCGCCGAGCTGGTGCTGAATGACGACCATTTCGGCCTGGAAAAGGTCAAGGAGCGCATCCTGGAGTATCTCGCCGTGCAGCAGCGCGTCGGCAAGCTCAAGGGTCCCATCCTGTGCCTGGTCGGCCCGCCCGGCGTGGGCAAGACGTCGCTGGCCAAGTCCATCGCCAGGGCGACGGGGCGCGAATATGTGCGCATGAGCCTGGGCGGCATGCGGGACGAGGCGGAAATCCGCGGTCACCGCAGGACCTATATCGGTTCCATGCCCGGCAAGATCATCCAGTCCATGAAAAAGGCGAAGTCTTCCAACCCGCTGTTCCTGCTGGACGAGATTGACAAGCTGGGCGCCGATTATCGCGGCGACCCCTCTTCCGCCTTGCTGGAAGTGCTGGACCCCGAACAGAACTCCACCTTCAACGATCACTATCTGGAAGTGGATTTCGACCTGTCGGACGTGATGTTCGTCACCACCGCCAACAGCCTGCACATGCCGCAGCCGCTGATGGACCGCATGGAGATCATCCGCATCCCCGGCTATACCGAGGATGAGAAGATTGAGATCGCCAAGCGCCACCTGATTCCCAAGCAGCGCAAGAATCATGGGCTGAAGGAAGATGAGTGGAAGCTCACCGACGAAGGTGTGCGCGACCTGATCCGCTATTACAGCCGCGAAGCCGGCGTGCGTAACCTCGAGCGCGAAATCGCCAACCTGGCGCGCAAGGCGGTGAAGGAGATCCTGTCCAAGAAGGCCAAGTCGGTCGAAGTCACCCCGGACAATCTGGGCGCCTATGCCGGCGTGCGCCGCCACCGCTTCGGCGAGGCGGAGAGCGAGGACCAGGTCGGCGTGGTCACTGGTCTGGCCTGGACGGAAGTGGGCGGCGAGACGCTGACCATCGAATCCGTGATGCTGCCCGGCAAGGGCCGCTTTCAGGCTACCGGCAAGCTGGGCGATGTGATGAAGGAATCGATCGACGCGGCGCGGTCCTATGTCCGCTCCAAGGCGACCAGCTTCGGCATCAAGCCGCCCTTGTTCGACAAGATCGACATCCATGTCCATGTGCCCGAAGGCGCCACCCCCAAGGATGGTCCTTCGGCGGGCCTGGCCATGGCCACCTCGATCATCTCGGTGATCACCGGCATTCCGATCCGCCGCGATGTGGCGATGACCGGCGAGGTGACCTTGCGCGGCCGCGCGCTGCCGATCGGCGGCCTGAAGGAGAAACTGCTCGCCGCCTTGCGGGCCGGGATCACCACCGTGATCATCCCCAAGGAGAATGAGAAGGATCTCGCCGAAGTCCCCGACAATGTGAAGACGGGGCTGAAGATCGTGCCCGTCGCCACCATGGGCGAGGTGCTGGCCGTGGCCTTGACGCGCCAGCCAGAAGCCATCGACTGGGTGGAACCTGAAGTGCCGGCGGCGCTGCCGCTGGCGGGCGAGGACCCCGACCCGATGGTCACCCACTAGGACCCAACCAGCCAAGACAGGGCCCGGACCCACCGTCCGGGCCCTGTTTTTTGATGCGGTACAAGGCAAAAATCCGCCGAATCCGCAGGTTTTCGGCTTTACGGGGCTTGGCCCTGACCCATAGAGTCACGGCCAGCGGGACAGAATCGCGTCAAGGCGTCCGGTCCCCGCCGGTGCGCCAGAGAAAAGGAGCCATCCGTGAACAAGAACGACCTCATCCAGAAGCTTTCGGACACGACGGGCCTGCCCAAGAACGACGCCGCCAAGGCCGTGGATGGGGTGTTCGACCTTATCGCCGCATCCCTGAAGGCCGGTGACGAGGTTCGCCTGACCGCGCCTGACCGGGTTCGGCGTTTTCGTGGTGGCCACCCGCGCCGGCGGCAAGGGCCGCAATCCCCAGACCGGCGAGGAAATCACCATCAAGCCGTCCAAGCAGCCGCGCTTCCGCGCCGGCAAGCAACTCAAGGATTCGCTGAACTGAAACCGGCGTTGAAATCCGCAGCTCTGCCGCTGGTCCTGATCTGGCTGGCAGTGCATGCGGTGTTGCTGGGCTTGATCCTCAGCTTCAAGTTCCTCACCGCCAAGGCGGTGCTGCTGATGCTGATGGCGGGCGCAGCCTTGTGGTTCCTGTTGGGCAAGCGCCGGCCCTTGCCGCCGCCGCCCGGCATGGTATGAGGCGCCTCGCGCACGCGAGTTCGCGCTTCTGGGGCGGTTAGCTCAGCTGGTAGAGCATATCGTTTACACCGATAGGGTCGGCGGTTCGAGCCCGTCACCGCCCACCAGCCTTCGCTCGCGAA
>JAEKMB010000089.1 GCA_019508105.1 Alphaproteobacteria bacterium | reverse complement strand
AGTCGCACCCTTGATAATGAGACGGATCGGTAAGTTGCACCGAAACAGAGAGCTTGCGCGGCGTCTTTAGATTTCCCTGGTCCACATGCCAAGTGTGATGGCCCCTTTCACTGGCATGATAAACGGAATACTGGAGGGGCTCGGAAAAGCCGCTGATATCGAATTTGTAAACCCGGTCATTGAGGGCTCGGATCACCCGTTGCAAGCGATCATATATCCAACTGCTTTCCGGTGTCGGCAAAATCCCGGGTGTGCGGGTAACACGAACGTCTTCACGTAAGACATCATGCGCCTTATTCAGCCGCGACTGTGGCCGTGTAGAGCGTCAAATGATCTCCATATGCTTCGATCTGGTCCAATTCAGCTGAGGTAAAGGCGTTCTGCCAAACGGCAAAGCTAACGGTTGGGTCGAAATTAGTGTTGATGAAAACTAGGCCAGAACGGTGCTTTGTTCGTCATGGGGCTTGTCGGGCGACCATTCCAAATCAGGAAAATCACGCGCCACGGCTGGCTAGCGTGTTTGCGCCACGGCTCGGGCACGTCGTTAAACCGGTACCGGCCCTGGATCGGGTTCTACTTCAGGCCGAATCGGAACCGAACGATTCCGACTTGGAATCTGATCGGCAATCAGATGCTCCCGTGTAAGAATCTAAGAGAATCAAACGCCTTGAGAGCGCCGCGTGAGATTTTCTGAGATTTTGGGGCCAAAAGTCTCACGATTTCCGCTGGGGGGAGCCGCTGCTAAGTGGCTTAAGATATTGAATCTATTGGTGAGCCCAGATGGGGTCGAACCATCGGCCCTCTGATTAAAAGTCAGATGCTCTACCGCTGAGCTATGGGCTCTCCGAGGCGGCGGACCATAGTGGGACGGTGCCGCTGGGGTCAACAGCGCTGTTGGCGGTCGGAAGCCTCTACGCTAAGTACCGCTGGCACAGTTCGGATCGCGGCAAAGTATGACAGAGAAATGGATTTCCCTGGGCTCCCGCGAATTGCTGCGAGTGGGCGGACGTCTGCGTGTTTTCGCCGAGCATATTCGTCTGCCCGATGGCCGCGAGATCGAAGATTATCTCCAGTTCGAGTCTCCGGCCTTCACCACGATTATCGCTCAGACACCGGACGGTTCCATCCTGTGCGAGCGCCAATACAAGCACGGACCCAAGCGCCTGGTGCTCACGCTGCCGGCCGGCGCGATCGAAGCAGGCGAAGAACCGCTGGCTGCCGCCAAGCGCGAGCTGATCGAGGAAACTGGCTATGTCAGCGGGGACTGGACATATCTCTCCACCCGCACAATTCACGCCAATGCCGGCGGCGGTGTTACCGTCGCCTTTCTCGCCCGTAACTGCCACAAGGTGGCTGAGCCCAATTCTGGCGACCTTGAAGACATGACCATCGAACTCAAGACACCGCGGGAACTTCTGGCAGCGTTCCACAATGACGAGATGGCGCTGGTGTCGGACGCCGCGGCGCTGCTGCCGGGCCTGCTGGCGCTAGGCGTTCTGGTCGCCGCCTGAACCGTCTTTGCGCCGATAGCGCGCCAAAAAGCGCGAAGCGAAGACCTGCGCGCCAGATTGCGCGATCGCTGTGCGCAGGGCGGCCATCAAGTCCTGATAGAAGGTCAGGTTATGCCAGGTCAGCAGCATGGCCGCGATGATCTCTCCCGATTTCACCGTGTGATGCAGATAGGCGCGGGAAAACTGGCGACAAGCCGGGCATCGGCAATCGGCATCTAACGGCGCGGGATCATCCGCGTGGCGCGCGTTCTTGAGGTTCAGCGTCCCGTCCCAGGTGAAGGCCTGGGCGTTCCGTCCCGAGCGCGTCGGCAGCACGCAGTCGAACATGTCGATGCCGCGTAGCACCGCGCCAACGATGTCATCGGGCTTGCCCACACCCATCAGGTAACGCGGCATGCCGGTGGGCAGATGCGGTATTGTGGCCTCCAGCGTGTCGAACATCACGACCTGCGGCTCGCCCACCGCCAGACCACCCACAGCATAACCATTAAAGCCGATCTCCCGTAGGGTATGCGCGGACCTTTCGCGCAGATCCGCGAAGGTGCCGCCTTGCACGATTCCAAAACAGGCCCTGCCCGGCTGTTCCCCGAATGCGTCTTTGGACCGCTTTGCCCAGCGCATCGACATGGCTAGGGACTTCTCGATCGTGTCATGCGTCGCCGGCAAAGCGGGGCATTCATCCAGCACCATCTGGATATCGGACCCCAGCAGCCGCTGGATTTCCATAGCGCGCTCGGGCGAAAGAAATTCGGCGTGGCCGTCAATATGGGACTGGAAGGAGACACCCTCTTCCGCGATTTTACGCAACCCCGCAAGCGACATCACCTGGAACCCACCGCTGTCGGTCAGGATCGGGCGCTTCCAATCCATGAATTTGTGCAGGCCGCCCAGGCGCGCAATGCGCTCCGCGCCTGGCCGCAGCATCAGGTGAAAGGTATTGCCGAGCAGGATATCGGCGCCGGTCTCGCGCACGCTTTGCGGTAGCATCGCCTTGACAGTTCCGGCCGTGCCGACCGGCATGAAGGCCGGCACACGGATGTCACCGCGCGGCGTGCGAAGGATGCCTGTGCGGGCTGCACCATCAGTGGCCGAAATTTCCAGGCATATAGCCTTCATGACGGCCTGATCAGCAGGCAGGCGTCGCCGTACGAATAGAAGCGGTATCGCTCGCGGATAGCCTCGGCATAAGCTTTCTGCATGGTCTCCAGGCCCATGAAGGCACAGACGAGCATGAACAGGGTAGACCGGGGCAGATGGAAATTCGTCACCAACAGGTCGACCGCCCGGAAACGATAGCCAGGGGTTATGAAGATACTTGTCTCGCCCTCGAAGGCGTGTATGAACCCGCTGGCGTCCGCGGCGCTTTCCAAGGTGCGCAGCGCTGTCGTACCGACGGCGGCAATACGCCCACCACATGCGTGAGCCGCGTTCAGTCGTGCCGCCGTTACCCTGCCCAAATTGGCATATTCTGCATGCATGGTGTGGTTGCGGGTATCCTCGGCGATAACAGGCAGAAAAGTTCCTGCGCCGACATGCAGAGTTAGCGGAGCGAGACCAACACCTTTTTGCTGAAGCCTCTCCATCATCTCGGCCGTAAAATGCAGCCCAGCCGTGGGCGCCGCCACCGAGCCCTCGTGGGCGGCATAGACCGTCTGGTAGTCTGCCATATCCTGGACATCCGGAGCGCGGCGGCTGGCGATATAGGGGGGCAGCGGCATAGCCCCCATTCGGCTGATGGCCTGGTCCAGACCCTCCCCACTCTGCTCAAAAATCAAATCCACCTCTCCGCCATTGCGGGCCCGGATATGGGCCCGCAGGTCCGGGGAGAAATCCAACCGGTCAGCGGGCTGCAGCCGCCTGGCGGGCTTTGCAAAGGCCAGGTAGCGGTCCGGACCAGCGCGCTTGTGAAGGGTAACCTCGACCCGAACCTCCAGCCCTTCTGGCATCCGGGCCGGCCGCACCCCGGTGAGCCTGGCTGGAATGACCCGGCTATCATTAAATGACAGAACGTCATTTAAATTCAGGTACTCTCCCAAATCACGGAAAACCCGGTGTTCTATGTGTCCCTGAGGGTGCACCACCATCAAGCGTGCGGAATCGCGGGGTTCTACGGGCCGAAGGGCAACCCGCGACGGAGGAAGCTGGAAATCGAATTGCCTGGTTAACATGGGATGCCAGCGGAATTACGGGAATATCTCAGCGTTAACAAGGCGCAGGAACCGATCGAATTATTCAGCCATTGAAGGATGGATTGGACTATTGTACCGAACCTGCTGCAATGCAGCGATATTTTTTCTAGCTTGATCCGAGCATCGGCCAAGACATTATGATGACTAGCGCGACCTGGATGAGTGGTGCGTGGGATCAGCCTGGCAAGGCGATCCGCACAAGACATATTCGCTACTGGATCAGTGTGCTCGGCCTCGCCTTGGCGGATGGCCTGTCGTTCGTGCTCGTTGATCTGATCTTTCGCCACGGCCATAACGTTCCGAAGCTGGTGGTGTT
>JAEKMB010000088.1 GCA_019508105.1 Alphaproteobacteria bacterium | reverse complement strand
GCTGTGAGCCTTCCCATTCTTTCCCTGGTGACTTTTGTTCCGCTGCTGGGCGCGCTGGCCATCCTGTTGCTGCCCAAGCCGGACAGCGCCCGCTGGATCGCGCTGGGCACCACCGTCGTCGTCTTTGTCTTGTCGCTGGTGATGTGGGCCGGATTCCATCCCGCCAATCCTGGCTTCCAGCTGGTCGAGAAGATGAACTGGCTGGGCGGCGGCATCTCCTACCATATGGGGGTTGACGGCATTTCCATGCTGTTCGTGGTTCTCACCGCCGGCCTGATGCCTTTCTGCATCGCCGCCAGCTGGGAATCGGTCGAAACCCGGGTCGCCGAGTACATGATCGCCTTCCTGGTTCTGGAAACCATGATGATCGGCGTGTTTTGTGCCCTGGATCTGGTGCTGTTTTATGTGTTGTTCGAGGGCGGCTTGATCCCGATGTTCCTGATCATCGGCATCTGGGGCGGCAAGCGGCGCGTCTATGCCAGCTTTAAATTTTTCCTCTACACCTTTGTCGGTTCGGTGCTGATGCTGCTCGCGATCATGAGCATGTACTGGTATTCGGGCACCACCGACATCGTGACCCTGCTGAATGGGGTGCATTTCCCCGCCGCGATGCAGACCTGGTTGTGGCTGGCCTTCTTCGCCAGTTTCGCGGTCAAGATGCCGATGTGGCCGGTTCATACCTGGCTGCCGGACGCCCATGTCGAGGCCCCCACGGCCGGCTCGGTGATCCTGGCTGCTATTCTCTTGAAGATGGGCGGTTACGGTTTCCTGCGCTTCTCGCTGCCGATGTTTCCCTCCGCCACAGAGATGTTCGCGCCCCTGGTGTTCACCATGAGCATCGTGGCCATAATCTACACCTCGCTGGTGGCGCTGGCGCAGGAGGACATGAAGAAGCTGATCGCTTATTCCTCGGTGGCGCATATGGGGTTTGTCACCATGGGCATCTTCACCTTGACGCATCAGGGCGTGGAAGGCGGCATTTTCCAGATGCTCAGCCATGGCGTGGTGTCGGGCGCGCTGTTCCTCTGCGTCGGCGTGGTCTATGACCGCATGCACACCCGCGAGATCGCCGCCTATGGCGGGCTGGTCAACCGCATGCCGCTGTATGCCGCCTGTTTCATGGTGTTCACCCTGGCCAATGTCGGCCTGCCGGGCACCAGCGGATTCGTTGGCGAGTTCCTCACCATGCTCGGCGCCTATCTGCATAATAGCTGGCTGGCGATCTTCTCGGCCACCGGGGTGATCCTGTCCGCCGCCTATGCCCTGTTCCTTTACCGCCGCATCATTTTCGGGGCGCTGGTCAAGCCGTCGCTGCGGGCGATCGAGGATCTGACCGCGCGCGAGGTCGCGCTGCTGGCGCCGCTGGTGGTGATCACCGTGGCGCTGGGCTTCTATCCCCAACCGGTGCTGGACGTGACCACCCCGGCAGTGGCCAAGCTGATTGCCGACAACAAGACGTCGCTGGCGATGGACCATGCGAAGGGAGCGTTCGCGCGAGCGACCAAAACAGAAGTCGTGGCGGAATTGCACAAAGGAGCGGGCCGGTGAACCTTCAGGCCGATCTTCTCGTTCTTTTGCCGGAGCTGATCCTGGCGGTTGGCGCCATGGGGCTGCTGTTGCTGGGCGCTATCGGAGGCGAAAAGACCGCCTCGGCCATCAACTGGGGCGCCATCGCCCTGCTGGTTGCCTCGGGCGTGGCCACGGTGATGGGCCCGGACCACGCTTCCGCCTTCCACAATGCCTTTATCGCCGACGGCTTTTCGCGCTTTGCCAAGGTGCTGATCCTGACCGGCGCGGCTCTGTCAATCCTCTTGGCGGACGAGTTCTTCGTTTCCGTCAAGCTGTCGCGTTTTGAACTGCCGGTGCTGATGCTGCTGGCCACTTTGGGCATGCTGCTGATGGTGTCGGCCTCCAGCTTCCTGTCGCTCTATATGGGGCTGGAACTGCAATCCCTGGCGCTGTACGTGCTGGCGGCCTTCAACCGCGACCATCTGCGTTCCACCGAGGCGGGGCTGAAATATTTCGTCCTGGGGGCGCTGTCATCGGGCATGCTGCTCTACGGCATCTCGCTGATCTATGGCTTTACCGGCTCGGCCGATTTCGCCGCCATCGCCGCTGCCACCCGTGCGGGCACCCCAGGCCTGGGCGTGATCTTCGGTATCGTCTTTTTGATCTCTGGCCTGGCCTTCAAGGTCAGCGCCGTGCCGTTCCACATGTGGACGCCGGATGTGTATGAAGGCGCGCCCACCCCGGTCACCGCCTATTTCGCCACCGCCGCCAAGGTGGCGGCGCTGTGCCTGTTTCTGCGCGCCATCCTGACGCCGTTCCCCGACCTGATCCATCAATGGCGCCAGATCATCGTCTTTATCTCGGTGCTGTCCATGGCGCTGGGCGCGGTCGCCGCCATCGGCCAGACCAATATTAAGCGCCTGATGGCCTACAGCTCCATCGGCCATATGGGCTATGCGCTGCTGGGCTTGGCGGCGGGCACCGCACTGGGGGCGCGGGGCGTGCTGATCTATCTGGCCATCTATGTCTTCACCAATCTGGGCGCCTTTGCCTGCATCCAGGCCATGAAGCGGGGTGGCAAGACGGTAGAAAACATTTCCGACCTGGCCGGGCTGGCGCGCACCGATCTGAAGCTGGCGGTGCTCTTCTCCATGCTGTTCCTCAGCCTGGCCGGCCTGCCGCCGCTGGCCGGCTTCTTCAGCAAATTCTACGTTTTCCTAGCCGCCATCCAGGCCGGGCTGTTCATCCCCGCCGTGCTGGGCGTGCTGGCCAGCACGGTGGGCCTGGTTTATTACCTGAAGCTGGTGAAGGTGATGTTCTTCGACGAACCGGCGCCGGGCTTTGATCCGGTCAGCGGCATCGGCTCCAAGGCCATCATGGTGCTGTCCGGGATGGTGGCATTGCTGTTCATCTTCGCCGCCTCGCCGGTGATCACCGCTGCCGACGCCGCGGCGAAGGCGCTGCTTCCTTGATTTGGCCCGCGGGCAAAATCCGGTATGGCGAACTGGATTCCACCAACAGCGAAGCGCGCCGTCTGGCGGAAGCCGGTGAGGCAGGTCCCGTCTGGATCACCGCTGATCGCCAGACCGCGGGCTATGGCCGGCGTGGCCGCAGCTGGCAGACGGATACGGGCAATCTTGCCGCCACCTTGCTGCTGCGCTCCGATTCAGCGCCCGCGATCGTCGGCCAGCTTTCTTTTGTCGCCGCGCTGGCGGCGGCCGAGATGGCGGCGCATTTCGCGCCTCAGGCCGCGATCACCGTCAAATGGCCCAATGATGTGCTGGCGGAGGGACGCAAGCTGGCGGGCATCCTGCTGGAAACAGGGCCTGCCTCAGAAGGCGTCTGGCTGGCGGTGGGGATCGGCGTCAACCTGGCCACCTTTCCGCCCGATAGCGAGTTTCCCGCCATCTCCCTGGCGCAGCTTGGCGTTGCAGCCCCGTCATCCGACCAGGCCCTGACCGTCCTCGCCGCCCGCTTCGCCCCTTGGTATGATGCCTGGATGGGCGAGGGGTTTGAGACTGTGCGCAGCGCCTGGCTGGCGCGGGCCGGGGGGCTGGGCGGCCCGATCCGGGCGCGCCTGCCACACGAG
>JAEKMB010000124.1 GCA_019508105.1 Alphaproteobacteria bacterium | reverse complement strand
CGTTGTCATGCTTGGGCGCGTGTTCATTCGCGAGTCCGAACGTTTTTCTCATCTTCAGGAAGTGCGCGGTGCGCATCGTTCCGGCGACAAAGCACGCTTGGATGCACTTCTTGAGCACCATGTGGTTGCAGTGGAAGAACTTGACCGCGTTACCATCGGGCAACTTTTCAGCACTTCCGGAGGTGTTCGCCGCCAGCTTGTCCTGCTTTCAATCATTTGGATTTTCTACGGCGCCGCAATTGTCCCGACGAATTTCTATATCACTTACTGGTTGACCAACTTCAAATCATTCAGCCCCGATCAGGCGAGCAAATTGCTCCTGATCTGCGGCGGTATAGGATACGTTTTCTACCTCTTGGGCGGCTTGCTGGGTGAACGATTCGGGCGGCGGACCGTCTTGATCGGAACCGGAATATTGGTTGCTCCGCTGAGCTTGGCTTTTCTATACGTCCATACAATCTGGGCGGTTTCCGTGGTATATTTTTTCCTTTATCAAGCCACGAATGGCACTTGGTCCGGGGCAGGCTATGCCTATCAGGGCGAAAGCTTCCCCACCAGGATTCGCGGCACAGCGGTGGGCTTTCTCTCCGCCGTGCAAATCGTGGGTTTCGTGGTCGGAACCCTGTTGTGGACTGTATTAAGCGCGACCTCTACGCCGGACTTCCTTTGGCTGGTAGTCGCTGTGATCCTCCCGTTGGGACTGTGGGCAACATTTTTCCTGCGAAAGATCCCGCCGGGCCAGGAACTGGAGCAAATCAGTCACTAGCGATCATTTGTTCAAACGGTTGTGCCATCAGTTGTACATCTGTTGGTATTTGCTGTCGGTACTTTTGTAAGGATCTGAAAGGTCGCGCATTTCGCGCAACCGTGGGTTCTGGCGGGCCCACGATATTGGAGAACTGCTTCAATATTTGTATGCCGTCTGCAGCCAGAATATCGACTTGTCGGCGAAGCCGCCGAACGCCGCGCCTGAGCCGGCATAGTTAGCATACTTGGCCATTAAGGACAGCTGGCTATCCAGGGTCAATTCAGCCTGCAGGTCCCATTCGGTGCCGATGCCCTGGCCCAATGCGTCGGTGCGGTAGTCGTGATAGACGATGGCCGAGTTGAGGCTTTTTGCGCCGATGAAATCGGCGGGCAGGGCATAGGTGGCTTTGCTATAGAGATCTTTGAGGCCATTGGCCGGCGTCGCCAGGAACATGTCGGCCCAGCCGTTGAATGCGTGCAGGGTGGCCAGTGGTGTGGCGAAGCCGATGGTGCCGTTGCCTTCCAGCACCTCATACCCCACCAGACCGGTGAGGCCTTGCCAGGTCACGCTGCCTTCGCCCAACCAATAATTGAGGCTAATGGCGAGCGGGTTGTTGGCATATTTACTCTGGTGGGCGAATTCGCCCGTGATCTTGGCAGCGACGCCGTCCGCGATGGGAAAGGCGTAGTCGCCGCGGATGCCCAGTGTGGAGGTGGAAAGCCTAGCGGTGGCCAGTTGCTGGGCCGGCAGGGTCGCATAGCCCGGCGCCGCAAGATCAAGCAGGAAGGCATAGCCTTCCAGCCGCAGGCCTGGGACGCCAACATAAACGCCATCCAGCACATGGCTGCTGCTTTTGAAATAGTTGGCCTGGCCCGTCGCTGCCGCCGCAGTATTCGACGGCACCGGAATATCCGGGCCATTCACGCGATTGACGCGATAGAGCCAAGCATAGGTCAGGGTAAGCCCCTGGATCGACGTATTGACGGCAGAAAGGGCGTCGAAAGTCTGTTCGTGCTGACGCCAGCCGGCATTTCCCACAAAGCGCTGATTGCCGATCAGGAGCCTCTGGCGGCCCAGGATGAATTTGGTGTCGAAGTCCGATGCGTAAGTCAGTTGCAGGCGGTTCAACGCCGTCATGGAAGGATCGGCCACCACCGGATAGCTGGTTTTGCCATTTCGTGTGCTATTGTAGCCGCCGCTGCCGATGGTCCATATCTGATCGAAGTCTGCCTGGACGGACAGGCCGTTCCAGACACCGGTCTCGTACCCCAGCCGCGCGCGCAACGTGCCGGCTTTGCCGGTTACTGTCTTGCCAGCATCGTCGACCGCCTCATACCGCGCCCGCAGGTCGATCACCGGCCTTCCCTTGGCGATGGCATCGGGGATGGAAGTCTGGGCTCGAACCGGTGACGCGAGTCCGGTGGCTGACAACGCGCAGGCAATGCAGGCGGTACGAAAATTCATTGAGTCCTCTCATGCAGGTCCGGAAATGGCGTGACTCGAAATGCCCGCTGCAGGTCGTCGCGCGTATTGATGTTGCGAAACTGCAGCGCATCGAATGAAATCTCGCGGACTGACTGGCCGCGCAACCACTGATGGACACCGCGGATGCCGTTCTGTTCCATGTCGCGGGCCAGGCGCGACGCCAGCGCCGTGGGCCAGAGGCCGATGACAGGATGGCTGCCCGCCTCATCGCGCGCGATGGCGATATCCCTGCCAGCCAGGTCCGCGCCCAGCCGCTGTGACAGGTCCGGCGGCAGGAAAGGGGTATCGCAGGCAACGCTCAGCAAGCGGGTGGCGCCGGCCTGCGCCGCCCAGGTCATGCCGGTGAGCAGGCCGGCGAGCGGGCCCTGAAAGCCGGGAAGAATATCGGGCAGCACCGGCCATCCGAAAGCCGCGAACAGATCCGGTGGAGAGTTGCTGTTGATCAGGATGGTGGACGCCTGCGGCGCGACCCGTTCCAGGATATGCGCCAGCATCGGCTTGCCATCCAGCGGCAGCAGGCATTTGTCGCCGCCGCCCATGCGGCTCGACCGCCCGCCCGCCAGGATGACACAAGGCGTTCTCATGCCTGCCGCCAGGCCATGATGGCGCGTACCAGCGGCTTGAGATGAAAACTGCCTTGCGGACTTATGGTGGCGGCAAATCCGTGATGCCGCAATTTCTCATCGACAATGGGGCCGATGGAGGCGATGGGCGTACGGGCAAGCCCGTGTGACAATTCCCCAGACAGGCCGCATTCCTCTGCGACCTTGATCAACCGGTCCAGTTGCGGCGTGGCGGTAAAGGCAATCATGCCGATCTCGCCGGCTGCCAGCGCCCGGATCATCTCGCTCACCTGGCCGGTTTCGGCTTCCGAGGCATAACGATAGGGTGTAACGGTCGATACCAGTGCGCCGCGTGACCGCAGCTTGTCCACAAGGTGCTGTGCACCATCGCCGGGATAAAGCTGCACGCCGATTCGCCGCCCCGCCACATCTTCTTGCGCCAGCGCCTGCAGAATACCCCCCGAGGTGGGTATGCCGGCCGCGAGGCCCGGCGACAGCCCGATCTCGCGCAAGGCGCGCGCCGGCTTGGGGCCGCGCGTGATGGTGCGCAGCCGCCGCAGCGCCGCCACCAGCGCCTCATGCCTTGTTCCACTGAGCGCCAGCAGCCGCCGCAGGCCTTCGCCGGTCAGCAGAATCAGATCGTCGAAATCTCCGGCGATGCAACGTCCGATCCAGGTCTCGGCATCGCTGCTGTCTTCCAGATCCAGGATCTGGACCAGCGGACAACGCAGCGCCACGGCGCCTTCGGCTTCCAACATGGCCGCGAACAGGTCCAATTCGCGGCTTTCCGGCACCAGGATTGTCAGGTCCGCCAGCGCGCCCATTCAGGCCGCCGGGGCGGGCGCAGTTGTGCCCAGCAGCTTCTTGATTTCCGGAATGCAGGAGCCGCAATTGGTACCGGCCTTGAGCACCTTGCCGATCTCGGCGGGGGATTGGCAGCCTTGTTCGGCGATGGCCCCTGTGATCGCGGTCTCGCTGACCGAAAAGCAGGCGCACACGATCCGGGATGCGGCTTGCGCGCCGCTGGACTCCAGGCCAGCGAGCAAGGAAATGCGCTCCATCGCGCTGATCTCCTTGCCCAGAAGAGCCTTGGCCTGTTCGATGCCGGCAAAATCCTGCAAGGGCGGAGCGAAGAATACGCAGCCCACCAGCCGTCCCCGAAGAATGCCGGCATAGCGGAAGATGGCGCGGCGCGGGTCGGAATAGGACACCAGCTCCGCTTCACCGGAAATTTTCAGGAGGCGCCTGAGCACCTGTTCGGATTGCACTTCCTTTTCCAGCGGGTTCCAGCCCGACAGTTCGAACGCAAAGCCGGTGCGGGTCTGCGCCATGGACCACCACACCGCCTCGCTCAGCCCCGGATCGCCGTTGTCCAGGCGGAACAGGCTGCCGCGCCAGCATTCGGCAATCGCGGTAACGCTAACCTTCGTTCCTTTGAGGTCCGGCTGGCCTGAGTGGGGATCAGCCAGGGCATGCACCAGCTTGTCGATGGGGCCGGAAGAGGAGAACTGGTCGGTCCAATGCATGGGAGCGAAGACGTCTCCTGGGCGCACACCTTCATCCACCGATGCGCGCATCACCACCGAAGCGTCTGCGCTGGCGATGCGTATCAGTCCCCGATCGGTGATGCCGCGCGCCGCAGCATCACGGGGATGCAGCGCCAGGCTGGGGCTGGAGATATGGCTCATCAGATTGGCAACCCGGCCGGTGCGGGTCATGGTGTGCCATTGGTCGCGCACGCGGCCGGTGTTCAGCGTGAGCGGAAATTTCTCGCTACCTTCTTCGGCGCGCAGGCGCAGCGGTATCATGCGCGCCTTGCGGTCCGGTGTGGAAAAACCGCCGCGTGCGAACAGGCGCGGGCCGCGTACCCCGCGGCCATGACGCGGCACGGGCCACTGCACCGGCGCCATGGCCTCATAGCCGCCATCCTCCAGATCGCACAGGCCGCCCAGGTCGAACAGACGCGCGCCATGGTTTTCAAACGCCGACAAAGCAGCATGTTCGCAGAATATCTCGGCGGGCGCCTGATAGGGGAAGGCATCGTCCCAGCCCATGCGCCTGGCCACCTCGGTAAACATCCACCAATCAGGGCGGGCTATGCCGGGCGCGGCGCGGAAGGCGCGCTGGCGCGAAATGCAGCGTTCCGAATTGGTGACGGTTCCATCCTTCTCGGCCCAGCCCGCAGCCGGCAGAACGACATCCGCCAGCCTAGTCGTGTCGGTAGGCCAGGCATCGGCGACGATGACCAGCGGACATTTTTCCAGCGCCTCACGTATGCGGGAGGCGCGGGGCATGGAGTCGGCTGGGTTGGTGGCAGCGATCCAGACCGCCTTGATGCGGCCGTCATGGATGGCTTCGAACATGTCCACAGCCTTGAGGCCGGGCTTGTCCGCAATGGCGGGCGCCTTCCAGAAACGTCTTACGCGGTCGATGTCTTCCCTGGTGAATGCCATATGCGCGGCAAGCTGGTTGGCCAGGCCACCCACCTCGCGCCCGCCCATCGCGTTGGGCTGGCCGGTGAGGGAGAAGGGCCCCATGCCCGGGCGCCCGATACACGCCGTCGCCAGATGGCAGTTCAAGATGGCATTGACCTTGTCGGTGCCGGTGACGGACTGATTCACACCCTGCGAATAAAGCGTCACCACCCGCTCGGTACGCGCGAACATGTCGTAGAAGGCCCGCACATCGCCAGGGTTGATCTGGGCGGCAGCGGCGACAAAGCCGATGGACGGGGCGGCGGCATGGGCCGCGTCCAGTGTCTCCTCAAGGCCGGATACGTGGCGCGCGGTCCATTCCCGGTCCAGTACGCCTTCATTGTCCAGATAGGCCAGCAGCCCGCACCACAGCACCACGTCCGAACCCGGCGCCAGCGCCAGGTGAAGGTCCGCACTTTCCGCCGTGGCGGTCCGGCGCGGATCGATGTTGATGACTTTGGTGCCTCGCTTTTCGCGGGCCGCCATCATGCGCTGGTACAATACGGGATGGCACCAGGCCATGTTGCTGCCGACCTGGATGACAAGGTCGGCTTCCTCCAGATCGTCGTAGCAGCCCGGCACCACGTACTCGCCGAAGGCGCGCATATGACCCGCCACCGACGATGCCATGCAGAGGCGCGAGTTGGTGTCGATGTTGGCCGAACCGATGAACCCCTTCATCAGCTTGTTGGCCACATAATAGTCTTCGGTCAGGAACTGGCCTGAGACATAGAAGGCGATGGCGTCGGGTCCATGCTCGGCGCGGATGCGCAGGAACTCTGCCGCGATATGGTCGAGCGTTTCGTCCCATCCGGCCGGCTTTCCATGCAGCATCGGCGTGGTTAGGCGCTCCGGCAGGGCCAGCGTGTCCTTCAAGGCCGCGCCCTTGGAGCATAGCCGCCCGAAATTGGCCGGATGGACCTCGTCGCCGCGCGGGATGCCGTCCACCACCGTCACGCCGCAGCCGACCCCGCAATAGGGACAGGTGGTGCGTGTCACACCTGGTCTCCGGCGACCAGTTCCGGCAGGTGGATAAAGATGTCGCCGTCCACGATGCGCAGCGACAGGGTGCGGGCCGATCCGTTGTCGGGCGCGACGGCTTCACCATCTTCCAGGCCGATCACCCAATTGTGCAGGGGGCAGGTGACGGTGTTGCCGGCCACGATGCCTTCCGAGAGGGGACCTTGCTTGTGAGGGCACTCATCGATCAGGGCGAAGACGTCACCATCGCCGGTACGGAACACCGCCACCGGCTTGCCCGCCGATTTCAGGCACAGGCGGCGCGCGCCGCGCCGGGGAATGTTGGCGACAGGGCCGATATTCTTCCAGTTGGCAGACATCATCCCGCCGCCATTTCGGGCAGGGCTGCGAATTCATGGGCTTGGGCGCCCATCACGCGTTCGGTCCAGGGATCGATTTGGGCAAAACGCTGGGAATGCAGGAAGCGCGCATGCAGCGCTGCGCGGCCTTCGGCATCTTCCACCAGCCGCTTCTTCACATAATCGATGCCGACGCGCGCGATCCAGGGCGCGGTGCGTTCCAGATAATGCGCCTCTTCCCGGTAGATCTGCATGAAGGCGCCGGCATATTCCAGCACCTCGGCTTCCGTCGCCACCCGCACAAGGGGATCGGTGACCCGCACATCAATGCCGCCATTGCCGCCGACCAGAAGGTCATAGCCTGCTTCCACGCAGACCACGCCCAGGTCCTTGATGGTGGCCTCGGCACAATTGCGCGGGCAGCCGGAGACGGCGAACTTGACCTTGTGCGGCGTCCAGGATCCCCAGCACATCTTTTCCAGCTTCACGCCCAGCCCAGTGGAGTCCTGGGTGCCGAAGCGGCACCATTCGCTGCCCACGCAGGTCTTCACCGTGCGCAGACCCTTGGCATAGGCGTGGCCGCTGACCATGCCGGCCTTGCCCAGTTCGTTCCATACGCCCGGCAGATCATCCTTTCTCACACCCAGAAGGTCGATGCGCTGTCCGCCCGTCACCTTGACAGTCGGGATGTTGAACTTTTCCGCCACGCTGGCGATGGCGTGCAATTCCGCCGGGGTCGTGAGACCGCCCCACATGCGCGGGATCACGCTGTAGGTGCCGTCCTTCTGGATGTTGGCGTGTACCCGCTCGTTGACGAAACGCGACTGGGCGTCGTCGTGGTATTCATCCGGCCAGGCGCAGAGCAGGTAGTAGTTCAGCGCCGGGCGGCACTTGTGGCAGCCTTCGGGCTTCTTCCAGTCGAAGGCGTGGCGGACGCTGTCCATGGTCTTCAGTCTGTCCGCAACAATGGCGGCCCGCACTTCGTCGTGGCTCGCCATCGTGCAATCGCACATGGTTTTCTTGACCGCCTTGGCATCGACACCGGCGGCGAAGGCCAAGAGGCCCTCGACCTGTCCGGTGCACTGGCCGCAGGACGCCGACGCCTTGGTATGGGCGCGCACTTCGGATAGCGAGGTGAGCTTCTTGTCCTGGATGGCCGAAACGATGACGCCCTTGCAGACGCCATTGCAGCCGCAGATCTGGGTGTCATCCGGCATGGCTGCGAAATCGGTGCCGGCGGGTTTGCCGCTTCCGGTTTCCGCAAAGGCGCGGCCGAACACCAGACGCTCGCGCAACGCGCTGACATCTTGCTTGTCGCGCATCAATTGCAAGTACCATTGGCCGTCACCGACATCGCCATACAGCACAGCGCCCACCAGCTTGCCATCGCGCAGCACGATCTTCTTGTAGAGGCCGCGGGAATCGTCGCGCAGGGTGATTTCGTCATCGCTTTCGTCGGCCGCCATCAGCGCGCCGGCGGAGAAAACGTCCACGCCGGTGATCTTGAGACTTGTGGCCAGCGCCTTGGAAGCGAACAGGGCCTCTGCGTCTCCCGCCAGCTGAGCAGCGCAGACCTTGGCCTGATCCCAAATCGGTGCCACCAGGCCGAAGACATTGCCGCGATGTTCCACGCATTCCCCGACCGAAAAGACGGCCGGATCGGATGTGCGCATGTCGTCGGTCACCACGATGCCCCGGTTGACTTCGAGCTGCGCCGCCTTGGCCAGCTCGATATTGGGACGGATGCCGATGGCCAAAACCACCAGGTCAGCCGGCACAAAGCGGCCATCGGCCAATTGCACGCCCTCGGCACGCTCGGTGCCGGTAATTTCCTCGGTCTGGCCGTCGGTGAAGAAGGCGATGCCACGCCGGTCGAGGTCGCGCTGCAGCATCTGACCGGCCGCGGCGTCCAGCTGGCGTTCCATCAAGGTCGGCATCAGGTGCACCAGCGCCACTGACATGCCGCGCTGTTTGAGACCCCAGGCCGCTTCCAGCCCCAGCAGGCCGCCGCCAATCACCACTGCGCGCTTGTGCACCTTTGCGGCCGCCAGCATCTTGTCGACATCGGCGATATCGCGGAAGGCGCATACGCCAGGCAGACCCAGGCCCGGAATCGGCGGAGCCACCGGCCTGGAGCCGGTGGCGATCAGCAAACGGTCATAGCGCACGCTATGACCGCTGGCGGAGGTGACAGTGCCATCCCCGCGATCTATGCGGGTCACGGCATCCCCGGTGACAAGCGTGATGTCGTTTTCGTCGTACCATTCACGGCTGTTGATGACGATGTCGTCCACGGCTTTATCGCCGGCCAGAACGCTGGACAGCATGATGCGGTTGTAATTGACGTGCGGCTCCGCGCCGAACACGGTGATGCGAAAGCGCCGGCCATTGTCCAGCTTGAGCAGTTCCTCCACCGTCCGCATGCCCGCCATGCCGTTGCCTATGACGACCAGGTGTTCGCGGGGATCGGCGACCATGTTCATGGCAGGTCTCCTTAAATGCGCACGGTGGCGAGGCCGGATGCCTCGCGCCGCCAGCGCAGCCGCACGGTCGAGATGCCGGCCCAGGCGGCCATCGCCATCGCGGCGAAGAGGGCAAAGCCGAAGCTGTAGCTGCCGGTGAACTGCTTGGCATAGCCCAGGCTCGCGGCCAGATAGAAGCCGCCAATGCCGCCGGTCATGCCCACTAGCCCGGTCATCAGACCGACATCGCGAACGAAGCGCTGCGGCACCAGCTGGAAGACCGCGCCATTGCCCATGCCCAACGTCGCCATGCAGACGATGAACACGGCGAGCGTGGCGACCGCAGGCAGGTTGCTCTGACTGACGACGAACAGGATCGCCGCCACCGTGGCATAGACCACCGACAAGGCGCGCGTGCCGCCGATGCGGTCGGCCAGATATCCCCCGAACGGACGGGCGAAGGACCCGGCGAACACGCAGGCAGCGGTGAAATAACCCGCCGTCACGGGCGACAGCTTGTACTGGTCATGGAAGTAGATGGGCAGGAAGGACGACAGGCCGACAAAGCCGCCGAAGCTGACGGCATAGAAGAACATAAGCCACCAGCTATCGGTCTGCTTCAGCAGGCGGGCATAGTCGGCCATGTTTTTCTTCGGAGGGCAGTTGGGGCTGTTTTTGGCCGAAATCGCAAACACGATGAAGACGGCGATCAGCGGCAGCGCGGCGAGACCCAGGACGTTGCGCCAGCCCAGCGCCACCGCCAGGAGCGGTGCGAAGAGCGAGGCGAAAACGGTGCCGGAATTGCCGGCGCCAGCAAGGCCCAGCGCGGTGCCTTGGTGTTCCGGCGGATACCAGTAGGACACCATCGGCAGCGCGATGGCGAAGCTTGCGCCCGCCACTCCCAGCACCACGCCCAGCATCAGGACCTGCGGCAGGCTATGGATACCGACCAGCCAGGCGGTCAGCAAACCGCCGATCACGACCAACTGCATGACCAGGCCGACATTGCGGGGCTTCCACTGGCCAACCAAGATGCCATTGAGGAAGCGCAGCAGCGCGCCGGCCAGAACAGGCACGGCCACCATCAGGCCTTTTTCACCTGCGTTGAGGTGCAGGTCAGGGGCGATGAGCACCGCCAGCGGTCCAAGCAGGACCCAGACGGCGAAGCTGAGATCGAAATACAGGAAGCAGGAGATGAGGGTGGGGAGGTGCCCGGACTTCAGGAAAGCAGTTTTCATCGCATGGCTCGCTGGGCGCCATCAGCGCCACATGCGAACCGCCATTGGTTCGCGGGTTTTCGATAAATCGCTCAGCGCGATGGGCCCGCCCTTGGGCCCGTCCCGGGACTCGGCCCAGAACACGGCTCATGGCACCGCAAATACGATCTTCTCGCAAGTGCAATAAATCCAGATTCGCCCGAAATCGCCCGAAAATAACGCGAAAAACATGGATATCTGCGCCTGGAAAAGGCCGCGTCGACTAATAATTGTGCATTGCGCCAATCTATTGGGCGGCTGGGGCCGCCTCGTCCTGGAAGACCGTACCGTCGCAGAACAGGTCTGGACCCATCGCGATGGGGCGCGGAACAGCGTCCAGCATCCAGCCCTTGTCATGGCCGCCTTCCGCCTTGCTGTCCGCCAGGGGCACAGCCAACCCCATCG
This sequence comes from Alphaproteobacteria bacterium, assembly GCA_019508105.1. Lineage (GTDB taxonomy): Bacteria > Pseudomonadota > Alphaproteobacteria > Micropepsales > Micropepsaceae > Rhizomicrobium. Next base: position 1,539 of record JAEKMB010000124.1, on the reverse strand, counting down.
CCCCGGCCACGCTGCGGTAGATGTCGGGGCGATAGACCCTTGCCGCCAGCGCGGCGTGATCTTGGCCATCATCAATCAGGTTCCAACGGGCCATTTGCTGGAGGAACCAGCCGGCATGGCTGCGCCAGGGGAAGGTGGCGGCATGGCGCCAGAAGCGCGACAGATTTTGCGACGTGACCGCGCCGCCCGGCAGCGAGGCGAGAATGGCATGGCTGTCTGTGTCCAGGTATCTATGCCGCGACAGCAGCGCGGCGCTGTAGGAGGCATTTTCCGGTGCGTCGCAGAATTGAGCCGCGCGCAATAGGGCGCGGATCGCGCCTTTCAGGAGATCGGGATTGTCATCGGCCCAGCGCCTGCGCACGGCAAAAGCCTTTTCTGGCGCGTTGCGCCAGATATCGTCGGAAGTGGCCACGGTCGTGCCCACCGCGGCGCGGGCCGCCACTTCGCCCCAGGGCGCGCCGGCGCAGAAGCCGGCGATCTGGCCGCTGGCCAACGCTTCCACCGCGCGTGCGGGCGGCACCACGGTGAATTTCACCGCCCGGGCGAGATCTATGCCGCCGCTCGCCAGCCAGTAGCGCAGCAGCAGATTGTGGGTGGAATAGGCGTGCACGATTCCCAGCGGCAAAGGAGCCTCGCGCCTGCGGATCTGGGCGGCGAGCGCCTCGGCCATGGACAGGCTCTGCGCGGCATCGCGAACCCGCGCCGCCAACCCCCGCTCCAAGGTCACGGTATTGCCGCCCAGTGAAATGCCACAGGGCACGATCAAGGGCTGGCTGATGCCGCGCAGTCCCAGTTCAATGGCAAACGCCAGGGGCGGCACGATGACCGCCGCGTCCAGGAAACCAAAGGACAATTTGTCGGCGATATTGGCCCAGGATGGCTCGGTTATCAGCTCCACATCCACGCCTTCATCGGCGAAATAGCCGAATTCCTGCGCCGCGATGACGGGGGCGGAATCGGTCAGCCGCAGGATGCCGATGCGCAACCTGGGCTCGGACTTGCGCGCCTCCAGGCTTACAATATCGCTCATGGCTTGACCTCCCGTTGGGCATCCTGATGCGCCCTGACGAAATCCTCGACGATCTGGGACAGCTTGCGACTTTCGTTCATCGCCTTCTTCTGCAGCCAGCGATAGGCTTCCGGCTCCGTCATGCGCTTGTCCTTCATCAGGATCGCCTTGGCCCGCTCGAGCTTGCGGCGTTCGTCCAGCAACGCATTGGCGGCGGCGAGTTCGGTTTCGACATGCCGGTAACGCTGAAACAGGGCGATGGCGGAGGTCATGATGGGTTTGAGATCGGCCAGAGCGACGCCGGAAAGATTGTAGGAGCATACCCCGGCCGCAATCGCTTCCCGGACAAAGGTGGGATCGTCGGTGCCCCCGAACATCACGATGGGCCGGCCTGACGAGATGGCGCGTATATCTTCCAGCGCGTCGCGGTCGGGCAGGGCCATGTCGATGATGACAAGGTCGGGATGCTCGCGTTCCACGATGGCGGCAAGATCAGGACCCTGGGCCCGCACCACCCGCGCGAAGCCGGA
>JAEKMB010000087.1 GCA_019508105.1 Alphaproteobacteria bacterium | reverse complement strand
CGCCATCACCAGCACGGCATTGGATCCGGCCAGCACATTGTTGGATGCGGCGGGCGCCAGCAGCGCGCCCAGCATAAAAAACAGATACGACTTGTCCGGTGCCAGCTTGCGCAGCGCCCAGGCCAGGGCGGCGAACTGCGCCAACTGGCTCAGCAGCAGCGAGACGCCGGCCGACAATTTGGCGAAGGGCAGGACCAGCAGCAAGAAAACCGGCGGATAGGGAAACAGCGGAAAGGGCAAGGGCTCGGACAGCCAATAAGCGAACTGGCTGTTGGTGGCGGCCGTGATCCAGGCCTGGTTGTAGATATGGGCAAGATCGCCGGTGAAATACGCGCGCGCCGCCGTCTGGAAGATCACCCAGTCTGCGCCCAGGGCATTGAAACGCGGCCCGATCGCTCCGTCATGGCCGCTGCCGGTGGCCAGCACCAGGGCCCAGCCATAAAGCCCGAACAGCAATGCGGCGGCCGCAAGGGGCCAATGCCGTTTCAGGACGGGAGGCAGCGAATCCATGCCGCATTATGGGCCGGCAAAGCTTTCGGTGATATTGACCGGCCATGACTCGCAAAAGCCCAATCCGTCTCGTTATCGCCGCCCTGGAACCCAGCGGCATCACCAAGGTTACCGCCCTGGGCCTGGGGCATCCCGACATCCTGCCGCTGTGGTTCGGCGAGACCGACCTTGTCACCCCGCCTTTTATCCGCCAGGCGGCCACCCAGGCGCTGGAGGACGGCCGCACCTTTTACACCAATGCGCGCGGCATCCTGCCCTTGCGCGAGGCGATCCGCGATTTCCACAAGCGCACCCTGGGCGCCGACATTGCCGTGGAGCGCATCACCATTCCGGGCGCCGCCATGCTGGCGGTGGTGACGGCGCTGCAGATGGTGTGCGAGAGCGGCGACAATGTGGTGATCATTTCTCCCATCTGGCCGAACATTTTCCAGGCCGCCAAGGTGGTGGGCGCCGAGCCCCGGCTGGTGCGGCTGGACGAGGACTGGAGCGCCGGCCGCTGGCGCCTGGACCTCGACAAGCTGTTCGATGCCTGTGACGCGCGGACCAAGGCCATGTTCATTGCCTCTCCCGGCAATCCCACCGGCTGGATGCTGACGGCGGAGGAACAGAAGACGATCCTGGATTTCACCCGAACGCGCGGCATCGCCATCATCGCCGACGAAGTCTATGGCACGCTGGTCTATAACGGCGCCGCACATGCGCCATCGTTCCTCTACATTGCCGATGATGACGATGCGGTGTTTGCCATCAACAGCTTCTCCAAGCCCTGGGCGATGACCGGCTGGCGCATCGGCTGGCTGGTGCATCCCAAAAGCGTGGAAGGCGCCGCCGCCGCCTTGGCCCAATGCAACAACACCGGAGCGACCCACTTCGTCCAGTATGGCGCACTGGCGGCGCTTTCACCGGAAGGCGACGCGTTCCGCGCCACCCTGCTGGAACGCTGCCGCGCCGGGCGCGAGATGGTGGAAGGCTGGATTGGCCGCCAGAACCGGGTGCGCTGGTTCAAACCCGATGGTGCGTTCTACGGCTTCCTGCACGTGGACGGGCTGAAAGACAGTCTGGGGTTCTGCCAGTCGATGGTGAAGAACGACAAGGTCGGCGTCTCACCGGGCTGGGCCTTCAGCCTGGGCGACGCACGCGACGATTCCTATCTGCGCATCTGCTTTGCGCAGGACGCAGCAAAACTGTCCGACGCGCTGACCCGCCTGGAAGGCGCCATTCGCTAACTCCCTTGTCATGGCCGGGCTTGACCCGGCCATCCACCAACTGCGCAGACGGAAATGGATGGCGGGCTCGGAGGCCGGCCATGATAGCGAGTCTAAACCGCCTCCACCGCGACCACACCGGGCAACGCCGCGATGCGCGAGCGCAAGGTGGCATTCACCGCGATGCGCTTCTTGAGCTCGATCTCCACTTCCTCTCCAGCCCCGCCCGGCACCACGATATTCACCAGCCCCTTGCCGGCCTGACTCAGTTCGGCCGCCAGGGCTCCCAGCGCCTTGGCGTCGGCCAGCTTGATCACCATGCCCTCGCCGGCTTGGGCGGCAGCGGCATCCAGATCGATGATCGAGGCGGCGCGCAGTTTCAGTTCATCGCCGTCCCATTCCGCGCTGGCGGTGATCAGCAACGACCTGCCCGCTTCCAAGAGCGGCCGGCTGGCCGCCAGCACTTCGGGAAACAGCATGACCTCGAACATGCCGGTGGGATCGGAGAAAGAAACAAAGGCATACATCTGGTCGTTGCGGCCGCGCCGTTCGGACTTCTTGATCAGGGTGCCGGCGATCTTGGCCTTGAAGCCGCCGCGGCGGCGGTCTTCCAATAGCGCCGCATAGGTGGCCGCGCCCAATCGCTTCAGCGCCGGGCCATAGGCGTCCAGCGGATGCCCCGAAAGATAAAAGCCCATGGCGGAAAATTCCTCCGCCAGTCTTTCATGCACCGGCCAGTCCGGCATCGCCTGCAGCCGCAACTCCTCGGCCTGGCCATTGTCGCCGCCGAACATCGAAACCTGGCCGCTTTCGCGCTCGCGCTGGGCGGCCTGCGCCCCACCCAATATGCGGTCGGAATTTTCCACCACCTGGCGGCGATTGGGATTGAGGCTGTCAAAGGCGCCGGCCCGCGCCAGATTCTCGAATGCCCGCTTGTTGACCAGGCGCGGATCGACCCGGCGGGCGAAATCCGACAGCGACTTGAATGGCCCGCCTTGCGTACGGGCCTCCACCACATGGTCCATCGCCTGCTGGCCCACGCCCTTCACCGCCGCCAGGGCATAGAACACCGTGTTGGCCGCCGCGTCACAGGTGAACACCGCTTCGCTGCGGTTGATATCGGGCGGGGCGATGGTGACGCCCAGCCGCTGGGCTTCCTGACGGAAGATGTTGAGCCGGTCGGTGTTGCCAATATCCAGGGTCATGGAGGCGGCAAGGAACTCGACGGGATAATTGGCCTTCAGAAAGGCGGTCTGATAGGCGACTTGGGCATAGGCCGCGGCATGGCCCTTGTTGAAACCATAGCCGGCGAATTTTTCCGCCTGTTCGAAGATGGTTTCGGCGACATTGCGGGTGATGCCCCGTTCCGCCGCGCCCTTCATGAATTTTTCCCGCTGCGGGATCATCTCGGCCGGGATCTTCTTGCCCATGGCACGGCGCAAAATGTCGGCCTCGCCCATGGTATAGCCGGCCAGCTCGCGGGCGATGCGCATGACATCGTCCTGATAGGTCATCACGCCATAGGTTTCGCTGAGGATCGGCTCCAGGGCGGGATGCAGATATTCCACCAGCTCCTTGCCGTTCTTGCGCGCGATATAGGTGGGGATGGCGTCCATCGGGCCCGGACGATAGAGCGCCACCAGCGCCACCAGATCGTTGATATGGTTCGGCTTCATCTTGCGCAACAGGTCGCGCATGCCGGCGCCTTCCATCTGGAACACGCCTACGCTTTCGCCATGGCTCAGCATCTCGAAGGTGTTCACATCATCGAAGTCGATGGTCTGGGTGTGGAGCGCGATGCCCCGCTTGTTCAAGAGCTCCTCGGCCTTGGCGATCACGGTCAGGGTCTTGAGGCCCAGAAAATCGAACTTCACCAGCCCGGCTTTTTCCGCATC
>JAEKMB010000086.1 GCA_019508105.1 Alphaproteobacteria bacterium | reverse complement strand
TACGCCGTGCAGATGGAACCGCATCTGATCGTCGAATTCTACTCGCGCTGATCGGCCGACAAGACAAAGAAAAAGCCCGGTGGAAACACCGGGCTTTTTTCTTTGTCATTCCCGCGCAAGCGGGAATCCAACTTTTCCAAATGCAGGCCTTTAAGTTGGATGCCCGCTTTCGCGGGCATGACAATATTTATTGGTTCAGGACGTCTCGGCCAGCGCCACCCCATGCTGCTCCAGGAACGGCACCAGCTCTTCCTGCTCGAACATTTCCTTGACGATGTCGGCGCCGCCCACGAACTCGCCCTTGACATAGAGCTGGGGAATGGTGGGCCAGTTGGAATAGGCCTTGATGCCTTCGCGCACTTCCGCGTCTTCCAGCACATTCACGGCTTTGAACTTGACGCCGACATGGGAGAGGATCTGCACCGTCACGGCCGAAAAGCCGCACTGCGGAAAGGCCGGGGTGCCCTTCATGTAGAGCAGCACGTCGTTGCTCTTCACGTCATCGGCAATGCGGGCCTGGACATCGGACATTTGGGAACTTCCTTGCGAATTCATCTATGATCTAAGCATGGGGGCGATAAGGGTCAAGGCGGCCCATTCCAAAGACCCCTCTTCCGCTGGATTTTGATGCAACTGCCGCCCACCTTGACCGCCGCCATTGCGGCCCTGCTGGAAGGAATGCCGCGCCAGGACCTGGTCGCGGCGGCACAGAAACAGTCGGCCGGCTACCGCCAGGGCGCCACCTCCAGCGCCATTGTCACGCCGGCCCAGGCCGCCGCCTATGCCGTGGCCCGCATGCCGGCCACCTATGCCGCCTGTGCCGCGGTGTTCGCGCGGCTCGCCGAAGTGCTGCCGGATTTTGCGCCCGCCACCCTCTTGGATATCGGTGCCGGCACCGGCGCGGCAAGCTGGGCGGCGGTGATGCAATGGCCCGGGATCGAAGCGGTCACCATGCTGGATCACAATCCCGCGCTGCGCGCCCTGGCGCGCAAGCTGGCCGATGGCGGGCCCCTGGCGGCAGCGGAAATTGTCTCCGCTGATCTGACCATTGAAAAACCTGAGGCCGATCTGGTGGTCGCCAGTTACGTGCTGGCCGAATTGCCACCGGAAAAAGCGGCCGCGGTGGCCGCCGATCTCTGGCAATCCGCCGCCGGCGCACTGGGCTTGATCGAACCCGGCACGCCGGACGGCTTTGCCCGCATCCGCGCCGCCCGCGCCGCACTGATCGCTAGCGGCGCCCATGTCGCGGCGCCCTGCACACATGACAATGATTGCCCCATGTCAGGGAAGGACTGGTGTCATTTTTCGCAGCGCCTGCCGCGTAGCCGCGACCATATGCTGCTGAAAGGCGCGCACGTGCCGTTCGAGGACGAGCGTTATGCCTATGTCGTGGCGACGCACAAGAAAGTTTCCTCCGGCGCGCGCATCCTGGCGGCGGTGCTGGAAGCAAAGCCCGGCCTGACCTTCAAGCTGTGCGATGAAAAAGGCGTGCGGGCGCAAACCGTCGCCTCGCGCGACAAGGGCGAATATCGCCGGGTGCGCAAACGCGGCTGGGGCGATCTGTTCTGACCGGGCTCGTCAGGTCGTGGTAAAGGCGTTGAGCTTGTTGCCATCGGGATCGCGGAAATAGGCCGCGTAAAAGCCCGGCATGCGTTCGCCCGGCGGGCCTTCGCACTGGGCGCCCAGGCCGATGGCCAGCTCGTAAAGTCGATCGACCTGCGCCCTGTCCTTGGCGGCCAATGCCGCCATCACGCCATTGCCGACCGTGGCGGGCTTGCCGTCGAACGGTTTGGTCAGGCCGATGCCGCCGCCACCCGGCACGCCCCAGGCGATGAATTGTTCGCCTTCCATCATGCGGCCGACGCCCATCTCGGCGGCCATGGCGTCATAGAATTTGGCGGCGCGCGCCAGATCGTTGGTTCCCAGGGTGACATATCCCAGCATGTTCTTGTCTCCTCAGTCTTTCGCCACGGTGGTGAGCTGCAAGGCATGCAGCACACCGCCCATATTGCCCTTCAGCGCGGCATAGACCATCTGGTGCTGGGCGACGCGGCTCTTGCCCTTGAAGGCGGCGGACTTGACCACGGCGGCCCAGTGATTGTCGTCGCCGGCCAGGTCCTTCATCTCGATATCCGCGTCGGGAAACGCGTCCTTGATGAACTTCTCGATTTCCGTGCCCTTCATACCCATGGCGCGACTTTCTCAAATACCAAAATTGTCATGGCCCACCGAGTGTGGGCCATCCAGTGGAACATTATCCCATCGCGGCAGAGGAGTCTGCGTCACCTGGGTGGCCCGCATTCGCGAGCCATGACAAAAGAATTTCAATTTGTCACCGGAATTTCTTCGCCCGCCATGAAATTGGGGAACCAGCTTTCAAAGCCGTCCTTCAGCGCCGCCAGCGGAACGCTGTCCGCACTGTCCAATGTCAGCTTGTCGCCGCCGGTCTTGCCCAGCTCGGCCACGGTGATGAAAGCGGCACGCGCTTCCGCCACGATCTTCTCGGCCTCGGCAAAGGGTGCGGCGATCACATAGCGCGCCTGGTCCTCGCCGAACCAGAAGGCAATGGCATCCGGCAGGCCGGCAATGCCGACCGAAGCGCCGATACCCCGCGGCATCACCATTTCGGCGATCGCCACCAACAGGCCGCCATCCGACACGTCATGCACCGTATCCACCCGGCCGGCCTGGATCAGGCCGCGCACAAAGTCGCCATGCTTCTTTTCCAGGGCCAGGTCCACCGGGGGCGCGCCGCCTTCTTCCCGGCCTTCCACTTCCCGCAGATAGATGGACTGGCCCAGATGCCCCTTTGTCTCGCCGATCAGGATGACCACATCGCCGGCGCGCTTGAACGCCACGGTCGCCATCTTGGTGACGTCCTTCATCAGGCCCACGGCGCCGATGGCCGGGGTGGGCAGGATACCTTCGCCATTGGTCTCGTTATAGAGCGAGCAATTGCCGCCGATCACCGGGAAATCCAGCGCCCGGCAGGCGGCGCCGATGCCGTCAATGCCGGCGACGATTTCCCACATGATCTCGGGCTTTTGCGGATTGCCGTAATTGAGATTGTCGGTGACCGCCAGCGGCAGCGCCCCCACCGCGGTCAGGTTGCGCCAGGCTTCGGCCACCGCCTGCTTGCCGCCTTCAAAAGGATCAGGCCGGCAATAGCGCGGCGTCACATCGGTGGTAATGGCCAGCGCCTTTTGCGTGCCATGGATGCGCACCACCGCGGCATCGCCGCCAGGCACCTGCACCGTGTCGGCCATCACGGTATGGTCATACTGCTCCCATACCCAGCGGCGCGAGGCCATGTCAGGCGAAGCCAGGATGGTCTTCAGCGATGCCAGCACAGGCTTGGACTTGTCATAAGCCGGTGCGCCCGTGAGCGGCTTGCGCTCTGCATAAGGGCGCTCATACACGGGCGCCGCATCGGACAGGGCCGTGATCGGCATGTCAGCTTCGATCTTGCCCTTGTGCTTGACGACAAGACGGCTGGTGTCGGTGGTGATGCCGATGACGGCGAAGTCCAGCTCCCACTTCTTGAAGATGGCTTCGGCTTGCGCCTCGCGGCCGGGCTTCAATACCGCCAGCATGCGCTCCTGGCTTTCCGACAGCATCATC
>JAEKMB010000085.1 GCA_019508105.1 Alphaproteobacteria bacterium | reverse complement strand
AAAGGCGTGACCGAAATTTTCCGGCGCGGTGGGGAGCAGCGGGCGCATCATGACACCGGTTTCGGGATTGCTGCGGACCAAGGCGAGGGCGGAACGCCGTGCCGGGCCATAAGGCACCCAGTCGGCCACCCCGGCCAGCGCTGCGCTGCCCGTGGCATAGGCGATATAGTCCAGGGCCCGGTCCTTGTTGGGGTTGCCGGCGGGCACGCCCAGCACATCCAGCTCATAAAGCTGATGGTCCCAGATCACGCCCGGCGCGAAGTCCTTTTGCGCCACGACATCGCCGTTCAGCGCCGTGGCCATCACCGCCTGGCCGTTCTTCACCCAACCCAGGGCGCCGATGCTGTCATGCGCCCAGATCGGTTTCAGCGCCGTCAGTTTGGCGAAGGCGCGGTCCAGGCCTTCGGGCGTGTTGAGGGTTTTGTAGATATCCCCCGGCGCCACGCCATCGGCCAGCAGCGCCATCTCCAGATTGAATTTGGGGGCAGCGCGCGACAGCGCCCGCTTGCCGGGAAATCTTTTGGTGTCAAAGAAATCCGTCAGGCTCGCAGGCACGCGCTTGATGTCGGGCGCGTAGACCATCACCTGGGCATAGACCATGCCGCCGATCCAGCAGGGACCGATGGCGCCCGCCACCAGGTCGCGCCTCGCGGGCGTGCCATCCGCGCCTGGCGGCAGGATGGCAGGGTCTATCTTCTCCAGCAGATTCTGCTTGCAGGCCTGGACCGCCACCGGCAGCTCCATGTCGATCACATCGGCCTTGAACCGGCGCTTCTCGACCATGGCGGCGAGGTCGGCAATGTCGCCGTCCCACAAAGCGGTGCGCACATCCACGCCCTTTTCAGCGCCATAGGGACGCATCTGGGCGGCGGTCTGGGCGCGGCCATAGGCCCCGGGCCAGGTCATCACGGTCAGGATAGGAGCGGGACGGGTCTGGAAATACAGAAGGCCAATGACCGCGATCAGCAGGACGGCAAACAAAAACAGGACGCGGCGCCGCAACTTCATGCCGGTCACACTAGCCGAGGCTGGGCTGACCGCGGTAGATGCCGCCAACCCCTTGAAATCCGCCGAATCAAGGTGCCCTGGGCCAGTCAGGGAAAGCTTGATTTCGGTACCCCCGACAGGTCTAAAGCCTTGCTTTTGCTATGGCCCGCCCATAGAACGCCGGTCCCTGTCTGGCGGCATTGTCTCGGCCAAAGACGGGCGTGCGGCCGTCCATAGCGACAGCGTATGGACGGCCCGGGGAGAGCGCCGGTGAAGGGCTCAGAAGTTGGCCGCAAGGCCGTGTGTGCAGTTGTAGCTCAGTTGGGTCCGAGGCGAAGCCGAGGACGGGCGCGCAGCCAAGCGCGCCCCGGGGAGAGCGCCGGAAAAGGGCTCAAGAGTGGCCGCAAGGCCGTGTGTGCAGTTGTAGCTCAGTTGGTTAGAGCGCCGGATTGTGGATCCGGAGGTCGGTGGTTCAAGCCCACCCAACTGTACCAATTTCCAAATTCTCGCTTCGACGAGCGGCCTATCATGCGGCCTTGCCGGTTTCCATCTGGGCCATGCGCCACTTGGGAAGCGTCACGGTCACGGTGGTGCCGGTGCCAAGCTCGCTTTCCAGCGCCAGGGTGCCGCCGTGCAATTCGGTCAGTTGCCGGGTGAGGGGCAGTCCCAGACCGGTACCCTCATATTTGCGCGCCAGGGAAGAATCGATCTGACCGAACGGTTCCATGGCCTTGGAGAAATCCTGCCGCGACATCCCGATGCCGGTATCGGAAACCTGGAACATGAAGGCGTCATCGGCCCAGGCCCGGACGGTGACGGTGCCGCCGGGGCCGGTGAACTTCAAGGCGTTGGACACCAGGTGCAACAATATCTGCCGCACCCGGCGGCGGTCCGCCGTCAGCAGCGGCAAGTTGGGCGGCAGGTCGGCGACGAGCGTGACCTTCGCCTTCAAGGCCTGGGCGGACATCATGCGCACCACATCCTGGATTTTTTCGGCCGGGCTGAAGATGGTTTCGTCGAGCTCTGCCTGGCCGGCATCGAGCCGCGCGATATCGAGAATATCGTTGATCAATTCCAGAAGATGGCGGCCGCTATTGTGCACGTCGGTCAGGTAATCCTTGTAGCGCGGCGTGCCCAGCGGCCCCAGTGCCTCGCTCATCATGGTTTCGGAAAAGCCGAGAATGGCATTCAGAGGCGTGCGCAGTTCGTGGCTCATGGAAGCCAGGAAGGCGGACTTGGATTTGCTCGCGACTTCAGCCGCGGAAGAAGCCTTTTCGAGACTGTTTTTGGTTTCTTCCAGTTCGGCGATATAGGCCCGCATCTGCACCGCAGCCCGTTCGGACTTGCTTTTCAAATGCCGGTCCACCATGGCCACGATCAGGGCCTGACCCACGACAAAGGCTGCCATGACCATCACCAGAAACGCGATGATGGCGGGGGAAAAACTCGCGCCTCCTTGCGGCAGGGACTGGTTCATCGGGATGGCGGTCAAGGACGCCATGGCGGTGAAATGCGCGCCAATGATGGCGGCGATGCGAAGGCCGGCGCTGGAGACACTGTTGACCCAGCTTGCCGGCAACATGGCGACGTGCCCGGCCATGCCGCCAAGCGAAACGCCGACAATGACCGAGCCGGCCACCATGCCGCTGTTCCAGACAATGACAGCCGGCATCTGCAGCGCCGCCATGCCGACATAATGCATCGACAGCACGCCGGCGCCGAACACCATCCCGCCAAGGGCGCCGCCGGCCCGTGTGACGGAGATCACGCTGCCCAGTGCGGGAATCGCGATAGCGATCATGGCCGACAAAATCGTCAGTGCCACATCATAGCGCATGGGAAGCCCGGGCTGGTAAGCCAGCATGGCCACGAAATGCGTGGCCCAGATGCCCGCGCCGGCAACCGAGCCGGCGCCCAGGAGCCAGAGCAGCTGCGCCCGGCCCTGATAGGTCCTGGCGCGCAAGCTCATCGCCTGTGCGGTGCCGCAGGCAAAGATGCACATCGCCGCTGCCGCCGCGACGAGGATCAGATCATGTTGCTGAAACAGGCAACCCAATACCGTGTACATGCAAGCCCCAAGAATAGGGGAGCGTTATACCCGGGCCGGATTGAAGCGGCGGTTAAGGCCGCTGTGCCAAAATGAGACCGCCGCAATTCATCAGCGAAATAGGCTTTCAACGCAGGTTTTTGCTCTGCGGCCCCTGTTTTTCGTGCCACCGCAATCCATAAAAGTCCCCGATCAGTGTACGGATAGATACGCTGGGCAGGAGCCGGTCTGAGCGGAATCGCACACAGCCACCTTCACTGGCCCGCGCCACAGCCGCCCCACTTTGACGGAACTTTCGGCTCGGCGGCGGCGTTCGCCCAGGGCACCGCCGGAGTTTGACCATGCGCAAATTGTTGATGATCGGCCTGGGTCTCTGCGCCCTGGGCGCCCTGTGGAAGGCCGAGGAGGAAGAGGATGGCATGGCCGTGTCGATTGATTCCGCACCCCGGAACACGGGGAAAAGGCGCGGACCTGGCGCAAAGAGGCTAAGTCCGGCAGCCCGCCAGTGGCCTCGGGACCACCCTTCGGCTAAGAAGGAGAAAAGACGGGGAGCGGACATGTTCAAGAAAATCCTGGCGCTGGCGATTGTCTGCCTTGCTGCCGTTTCCGGCGCCCAGGCGGCAACCCGCTCAATCCTTTATGTCGCCAACAGCCAGGGCGATGACATCACCGTCATCGACCTCGCCACCCAGAAGATCATCACCACCCTCAAGGTCGGCCCCATCGTCCATGGCGTGTGCGCGCAAGGCGACGGGCGGCGCGCCTTCGCCACCATCGAATCCGAACACTCCCTGAAAGTGATCGACACCAAAACCAACACGGTCACCGACACCATCGCCCTGGCCATTATGTGGTGGTGCCGCTGCTGGCGCCGGTCAACAGCGCCGTGATCGTGGACATGACGCAGAAGAAGATCGTCAAGACCCTGCCACTGCGCCATCCCCATAATTGCTTTACCCCGGAGGGCGGCAGCAACACGGTGGTCTATTGCGAGGAACGCGACGCCTATCGCATCAACCGCATCGACCTGAAGACCATGGACTATAGCAACATGGTGCGGGTGGCGGGCGATCCCAGGCCTTTCCTGGTCACCCAGGATGAGAAGACACTTTACACCGCCCTGAGCGGGCTGCATGGCATGGCGATCATCGACATTCCCGCCAAGACCATGTCGCAGGTGATGCTGCCGCCGATGCCCTGGATGAATTGCCGGGTCGAGCCGCCCAATACGCCGGTGCACGGCATCACCATGACCCCGGACGGCCGGAAGATCTGGATCACCTCGGTGTCCGATAGCGGGGTCTATGTCTATGACACCGCCAGCGGCAAGCTGGGCAAGCGGCTGACGGTGGGGGACTGCCCCAACTGGATCAGCATGTCCCGGGACGGCAAATATGCCGGCGTCAGCAATGCCGATAGCGACGACACCTCGATCATGGATGTGAAGGCGGAAAAGGAAATCGCCCGCATCAAGGTGGGCAAGGCGCCCAAGCGCGTGCTGGTGATCGAAGTACCGCAGGACTGACAACAAGATACAGGGGAATGGGATGCGCAAATTTGCGATAGCGCTGGCAGTGATGCTGGCGGCTCTATGCCAATACCGGGGTATATAACAAGGCGGCCACCGCCAGGATGCCGGGTTTGGTCTCCGATCCCGGCTGGCCGGCACCGTTGCCGCATAGCTGGCTTTTGGGCCAGATCGGCGGCCTCTATGTCGATCATCACGATCACATCTGGGTCTATAATCGTCCCCGCACCATGACCACCGACGAAGCGGCCTCTGACGTCAGCGGTGGTTCCGGCGGCAAGAACGGGTTGGGCTTTGCCCGTCCGAATGGCGCCCTGGCGGACTGCTGCAATGCCGCGCCCTCGGTGCTGGAGTTCGATACAGCAGGCAAGCTGCTACGGGCCTGGGGCGGGCCGGCCGATCCCGGCTGGCTGGAAAGCCATTGCAAGGCGTCGGAAGGCTGCATCTGGCCCAACAGCGAGCACGGCATCTATGTCGATCACAATGACAATATCTGGATCGCCGGCAATGGCGCCAAGCCGGTGGATCCGGCATCAGCCTGGACCACCCACAAGGAGGGCGGTGATGGCTTTGTCTTGAAGTTCGACATGAACGGCAACTTCAAGATGCGGATCGGCGGCACGCCCAATGCGCCGGCCAGCAACGACACCAATGGCGGCATCAACGGTACGCCGCTCTTGTACCTGCCGGCCGAC
>JAEKMB010000084.1 GCA_019508105.1 Alphaproteobacteria bacterium | reverse complement strand
CCTGTTCTTCTTCTTCGCGGTTTCCGGGCTGGTTTCCATCGGCGCCATGGGCGCCGTCGCCCCCCGCGCCGTGCGCCAGCAGATTACCCCGGGCGAGTGATCGTAAACCGATCGTTAATTAAAACCTGCGCTTTTTAGTCTCTAAACCTCGAAGCCTGTGCCTAACCCCGCCTTGAGGGGACGTTGGACAAGCTGCGGGCGCGAGCTAAGGTCGAAGCGGGCATGGGCGCATTGGCAAAATTGGCGGTTGTGGCGGTCCTGGGGCTTGGCCTGGCAGGTTGCGCCGGTCCTGACCTGACAGACTATGACCAGGCGCCGATGCCGCGCGAGCACGCCATGGTCGAAAATGACGGCCATGCGCCGCTGCAATGCGTGCCCTATGCGCGCGAACATTCCGGCATCAAGATTTATGGCGACGCCTATACCTGGTGGGACAAGGCGGCGGGCAAATATCCGCGCGGCAGCCTGCCGGAGCCGGGCGCCGTATTGGTGCTGAACAATTATGCCGGGTCCAATCGCGGCCATGTCGCGGTGGTGCGCCGGGTGATCGGTCCGCGCGAAATCCGTATCGACCACGCCAACTGGCTGGATGACGGCTCGATCTATGTCAACAATCCGGTCGAGGATGTCTCCAGCGGCAATGACTGGTCGCTGGTGCGGGTCTACAATCTCAAGACCGGCGGCTGGGGTGCCAAGATCTATCCGGTACAGGGCTTCATCGGCGGCGGCGGCACCCCTTCGGACCTGGTAGCCGATAGCGGCGGCGCGCAAATGGGCGCCACCGCCCTGGTCGGCGAAATAAACTAGCCGGGCCCGCGACTTAAATCCGTTCCTGCGCTATTCTGCCTCTCCCCACTGGGAGCGAATCGGGACTGGGCCTATGGTCCCGCCCCGCGCCTAAGGGGGCTCGCAATCGAGGGGCCAGGCGTTTTCCTTTGATGCCAAATTCAAACCATCCGTGATCGCACACCTGCCAGAGCCTGGACAGAATCCCACATTGGCGCCGGAGCCGATGGTGGAGCATCACGCCGGCGATCCGCTGGCGGAGTTGCCCGAGGCCGATAGCGACCACAAATCGCCTGCCAATGACGGCCGCAACATGATCGGCCTGATGATGGGCGCCATGGGGGTAGTGTTCGGCGATATCGGCACCTCTCCGCTTTATGCCCTGCGCGCCACGGTGCTGGCGACCGAAGGCGGCCTGCCCAATCATGTCGCGGTGATGGGCTCGCTCTCCATGATCTTCTGGGCGCTGATCCTGGTGGTCACCGTCAAATATGTGCTGATCATCATGCGCGCCGACAATAACGGCGAAGGCGGCACCTTGGCGCTGGCCGCCCTGGCGCACCGCTCGCCCCGGATGACGCGGCGGATCAAGGCCACCATCGGCATCGGCGCCATTGTCGGTTTGGCACTTTTCTTCGGTGACGGCATGCGGCGGTTTCGGCCTCGCCTCTCTGATCCGCACCCCTGGCATCCTGGAGGCGATCAATCCCTGGTATGCGCTCCTGATGTTCCTGCATGCGCCTTGGGTCGCGTTTGTGTCGCTGGGCGCGGTGGTGTTGGCGGTAACGGGCTGCGAGGCCCTGTATGCCGATATGGGCCATTTCGGCAGAAAGCCTATCCAGTATGCCTGGCTGTTCGTGGCCTTGCCGGCGCTGATGCTGAATTATTTCGGCCAGGGCGCGGCACTGCTGCGCCATCCCGAACAGGCGGGCATCGCCTTTTTTTCCGTGGTGCCGCATTGGGCCCATATCCCGATGGTGATTCTGGCGACCCTGGCGGCCATCATCGCCTCGCAAGCGGTGATCACCGGCGTGTTCTCCATGACCCAGCAGGCGGTGCAGCTGGGCCAGTTGCCGCGCATGGAAATCCGCCATACCAGCGCCACCGATTACGGCCAGATTTATGTCCCGCGCATGAACGCCTTTCTGGGGATAGGCGTGGTGCTGATCGTGCTGATCTTCAAGAGTTCGGACGCCTTGACCGCCGCCTATGGCATCGCGGTGACCGGCGTCATGGTGATCGATACCTTCAATGCCGGGATCGTGGCCGGCAAGCAGTGGCGCTGGCCGCTGCTGCTGACCGTCGGGCTGTTCGGCGCCATGGGGATCAGCGATCTTCTGTTCTTCATCGCCAATTCGCTGAAGATCCCCGAAGGCGGCTGGCTGCCCTTGTTTATCGCTTTCTGTGCCTTCGCCGTGATGGACACCTGGCGGCGCGGTCGCCGCGTGCATCTGGAAAAGGTGCGCTCCGAATCCCTGCCCTTGTCGCTGTTCCTGGAGCGCGCCGACAAGAGCACCACCCGCGTGGCCGGACTGGGCGTGTTCCTGTCGTCGCGCAACGACATCGTGCCCGGCGCGCTGCTGCACAATCTCAAGCACAACAAGATCCTGCATGAACGGGTGGTGATCGTGAATGTGGTGGTCGAGGACACGCCGCTGGTGGCGCCCGCCAAGCGCCTGGACGTCGAAAAGCTGGGCAAGGGCTTTTATACCGTGCGCATCCATCACGGATTCTTCGAGACACCGGACGTGCCCCAGGCGCTGCAGGAAGCCCGCCGCTTCGGCCTGGCGCTGGACGTGGACACTGCCACCTTTTTCATCGGCCGTGAGACATTGGTACCGGCGGAAAAATCCGAGCTGGGGAGTTTGCGCAACCGGCTCTATCGCGCCATGGCGGGTGCGGCACTATCGCCCGGCCGCTTCTATCACCTGCCGCCCAACCGGGTGGTAGAATTGGGAACCCAGATCACGATCTGAGTCCGGATGCGAAGGCACCGGCAACACGAGACCTGACGGCGCCTTGTTACCGCCCGGCCTGCTTTAAAGCGAGGCACTCCCCATCATGAAACAGGATACCCAGGCGCCCTCCGGGCGCAGCCTTAAACGCGACTTGGCGCTCTCCCTGGGCGCACTGGGGGTGGTGTTCGGCGATATCGGCACCAGTCCGCTTTACGCCATGGGCCAAAGCGCGCTGGCGGCGGGCGGCGAGCGGCCCGCTGCCTTTGCTGTCTATGGCGCCTTGTCGCTGATCTTCTGGGCCTTGGTGATTGTGGTGACGATCAAATATGTCGTCTTCATCATGCGCGCCGACAATAACGGCGAAGGCGGGGTGATGGCACTGGCGGCGCTGGCGCATCGCGCCCCGGTGTCGCGCGCCGCCAAGACCGCCATCGGCGTGGCGGCACTGATGGGCCTGGCGCTGTTTTATGGCGACGGCATGCTGACACCTGCGATTTCGGTTTTGTCGGCGCTGGAAGGCATCGGCGTGAACAACAAGGGCTTCGCGACTTTTGTCGTGCCGCTCACCCTGGGCGCGCTGGGCGTGGTGTTCGGCGACATCGGCACCAGCCCGCTTTATGCGATGGGCCAAAGCGCGCTGGCGGCGGGCGGCGAGCGGCCTGCCGCCTTTGCCGTCTATGGCGCCTTGTCCCTGATCTTCTGGGCGTTGGTGGTCGTGGTGACGATCAAATATGTCGTCTTCATCATGCGCGCCGACAACAATGGCGAAGGCGGGGTGATGGCGCTGGCGGCGCTGGCGCACCGCGCGCCGGTGTCGCGCGCCGCCAAGACCGCCATCGGTGTGGCGGCGCTGATGGGCCTGGCGCTGTTTTATGGCGACGGCATGCTGACACCGGCAATTTCGGTTTTGTCGGCGCTGGAGGGCATCGGCGTGAGCAACAAGGGCTTTGCGACTTTTGTGGTGCCGCTCACCTTGATCATCCTGGTCGGCTTGTTCCTGTTGCAGAGTCGCGGCACGGAAAAAATCGGCAAAGTGTTCGGACCGGTCATGGTGGTGTGGTTTCTGGTGCTGTCGATCCTGGGTATTCAGGCAATCCTGAAAGCGCCCCAGATTTTAAGCGCGGTCAACCCGGTCTATGGCGCAATGTTGTTCGTGCGCGAGCCCTGGACCGCCTTTGTGGCACTGGGCTCGGTGGTGCTGGCGGTGACAGGCTGCGAAGCGCTCTATGCCGACATGGGCCATTTCGGGGCGCGCGCCATCCGCTGGGCCTGGCTCTATTTCGCCTTTCCCGCGCTGGTGCTGAACTATTTCGGCCAGGGCGCGGTGCTGCTGTCGCATCCGGAGGCCGCGTCTTTCCTGTTCTACGCCATGGTGCCGGGCTGGCTGCATTATCCCATGGTGGTCCTAGCCACCATCGCCACCATCATCGCGTCTCAGGCGGTGATCAGCGGGGTCTTTTCCATCACCCGCCAGGCGGTGCAGCTGGGCCAGTTGCCGCGCATGGAGATTCGCCATACCAGCGCCGCCGAGAGGGGCCAGATCTATGTGCCCAAAAGCAACGCCATGCTGGCGGTGGGCGTAGTGCTGATCGTGCTGATCTTCAAGTCTTCCGCGGCGCTGGGCACCGCTTATGGCATTGCGGTCACCGGGGTGATGGTGATCTCCACCGCCTTGGTGGCGGTGGTGGCGATCCATCGCTGGAATTGGAGCCGGCCTGCCGTCTATGCGCTGTTCGGCGTGCTGGGGCTGATCGATCTGGCGTTCCTGGCCTCCAACAGTCTCAAGATCGCGGAAGGCGGCTGGCTGCCGCTGGTGGTGGCGGGCGCAACCTTTGTGGTGATGGATACCTGGCGGATGGGACGCCGGGCGCATCTGGAGGCCATGCGCGACAATGCCTTGGCGCTGGACCTGTTCCTGGACCGCGCCGACAAGTTCAGCCAGCGCATCGCCGGCACCGCCGTGTTCCTGTCGCCCCGCCTGGACGCCGTGCCCAATGCCCTGCTGCACAGCCTCAAACATTATAAGGTGCTGCATGAGCGGGTGGTGCTTTGTGTCGTCAGCGTGGCCGACCGGCCCTTTGTCGCCAAGGCCAAGCGTGTGACGCTGGACAAGCTGGGCAAGGGCTTTTTTGCGGTACGCATCTCCTACGGCTTTTTCGAAACGCCGGACATTCCTGAAGCCCTGGCGCTGGCGCGCGCCCAGGGACTGGCGCTGGAGCAGGACTCAACCACGTACTTTCTGGGCCGCGAAACCCTGGTGCCGGGCGAGAAGCCCAGCATGAAAAGCTGGCGGGTGTCGCTCTATATGTGGCTGGCGTC
>JAEKMB010000123.1 GCA_019508105.1 Alphaproteobacteria bacterium | reverse complement strand
ATCCGAAAAATTGAGCTGGCCCACCTGGCGTTCGGCACGCAGCCGGATTTGCGTCTTGTCGACAGGCGACCAGGCCAGAAGCAGCCGCGGTTTCAAATAGAGGAAGTCACGGCTGCGGCTGGAATCTCCGGTTGCGGAAATCTGGGAATATTCCAGGCGTGCGCCGCCTTCCAGCGACAGGCCCGGCAAAGGGACCCAACTGGCATTGACGAAGCCTTCGGCGCGCTTTTCATTCACCGAAATATTGGCGTTGGGCAGCGTGATCGCCGTGCCGCCCGAGTCAAAGCTCGAGCGGCCGCCAAGGAAATTGTAGGCGCCTTCGCCGCCCGCCTCCAGGTTGAGCGCCGGCGAAACAGCATAGCGCGCGGTGATGCGGCCGATGCTTTCGCCGGTGTGCTTGCGCGCCGCGAAGATGGCGCTGCCGCTGGCCTGCCGGCTGGTGTTGAAATCGGCTTCCTCGCCCAGCCGCTGCAGCAGCAGGCTTTCCAGCTTCACCGCCCCCAGCTCGCCCAGCCAGTGGCTGCCGAACTCCGCCTTGTGGACACGGGTGATGGAATCGAAGCGCGAACCTCCGCCGCCCGTGTAAGAGATGCCGCTGGAATAATCATAACTCTGCAAGGTGAGATTGTTGTCCCAGCTGCCGCCCCACAGAGGCGCGGTCACCGCGCCATGGGCGTTGTAGCCCAGCTGCAGGATGCCGCGGCTGTGCAGCACGTCGAATTGGGGCAGGTCACCCGGCAAGCTCAGCCTGCGATAGCCCAGCCCGGGAGAATCGTCGCTGTTGGACACCGTGCGCCCGATCGTGCCTTCATAGCGGATATCGCCGGCGCTGCCGTGATACTCCAGCTGTCCGCCGGGCGCCCAGGTGCCGTCTTCCACCAGCGTGTTGTTGGCGATGAGGATCAGCTGGTCGGCGGCGTTCTTGCGCAGGATGATGTTGGCCACCACGCTCTGGCCCTGCATGTCGATGCCGGGCGCCGAGCCGCGAATGATGTCGATGCGTTCGACGCTGGCGGCCGGAATGCGGTCCAGGATGCTTTTCAGGTCGTCGGTCTTGGCGGTGGGGCGCGCGCCGTCGATCAGCACATTCCCCGCGGTGCCGGCAAAGCCGCGCGCCTCCTGACCCGAGTCCAGGCTGAAGCCGGGCAGGCGGTTCACCATGTCCCCGGCATTGGTCGGCCGCGCATCGGCGAAAAAACCCGCGGGATAGGCCGTGATGCCCGGAGTCTGGGCCATGACCGATCCCGTGCAGAGCAGGAAACTCAGCCCTGCCGCGATTTTCGTCCGCATCTCCGCCTGTCCTATCATGTACGGATAGGTATCTTGCACAACAAGATAGCGTTGTCTAGACGGGGTGGAGCAAAAATGGGGATGAATCTCCGCTGCCTGAGGACCCGGATTTCAGCACGAAAGCAAAGGGTGCGCCGCACCATTTCATTCGCGCCTCGCATTCGGGCGGCGCCGCGGGTCGTCCAAAGAACATGCAAATAAGGCTGTATTTTTGGGCATTTCGCCCAGCCGCACAGCATTGTCATGCGCTTGCTCAATTTGTCGCAGGGCTCATTGTGCAATTGCGAACGGAAATGTCAGGGCCTTCGCTATCGTTTTTCCCAGGGATTCACTGTTGGAGAACCACATGCCAAACATCACCGCCGCGCTCCTGGCCGCCGGCCTTCTGATTTCCCCTGCGGCCCAGGCGGCTGACGGCGCCCTGCCGGCCGGCAAGCCCGCCGGAGTTCATCCTGCCGAGCTCCTCAGCACGCCGGTGATCGTGGTGGGTGTGGTGGCCGCCGCTGCCGCCGGCATCGCCATTGGCTCTGTCAGCAGCGCGCCCGCGACCGTGGTGGTGGTGACCAGCCCGTAACCGGCACTCTCTATTCATGCGAAAGCCCGGCCACCGCGCCGGGCTTTTTTATGCGTTCAGGGCTGGTCCAGGGTATAGGCGACAAAGGCGCTGCCCTTGGCCGCCTTGCGGTCATGGCTGGTGCTGGCGGCAATGGCGACATACTGCTTGCCGCCCACCATGTAGGTGATCGGCGTGGCGTTGCCGGCGAAAGGAAGCTCGGTTTCCCACAACAGCTTGCCGGTGCGGCTGTCAAAGGCGTGCAGCTTGCGGTCGAAATCGCTGGCCCCGATGATCAACAACCCGCTGGCGGTGACCACGGCGCCGCCATAACTCTCGCTGCCGGTATCTTTCAGGCCCTTGGCCACCAGCTCAGGATAGGTGCCGAAGGGAATGCGCCAGGCGAACGTGCCGGTCTTCAGGTCAATGGCGGTGAGATGCCCCCAGGGCCAGGCCGTGGCGGGATAGCCGTCCGGGTCCCTGAACTTGTTGTAGCCGGAGAAAGTGTAGCGCGACTGGGCGCCGGGCAGGTCCGGGCCTTGCTTGCGCGTGCTGTCCTTGCGGTCGATCACCGCCGTGGTCCACATCACATTCTCGGTATTGGCGAAGAGATATTGCAGCTTGGGATCAAAGCTCATGCCGCCCCATTCGCTGCCGCCCGAAAAACCCGGCGCCGACACGGTCTCCTGTTTGTAGGCGGGCGGGGTGAACATCGGCCCATTCTTGAAAGCGGCGAATTTCTCGCGCGCCCAGGCGTTGGCTTCGGGCGTGCGCTGGGTGAGGGTTTCGGCCGACACCGCCTGTTGCGACAAGGGTGGGGGCGCGACCGGAAAGGGTTGGGTGGGCCAGGCACTGTCGCCCGGCGCGGTGGCCGGCGGCACCGGCTTTTCGGCGATGGGGAAAAGGGATTCGCCGGTCTCCCGGTTGAAGACATAGACAAAGCCGGTCTTGTTGGTGGCGGCGACCGCATCAATGGTCTTGCCACCCTTTGTCACCGACACCAGGATCGGGGGTGCGGCAAAGTCATTGTCCCACTCGTCATGATGCACCGTCTGGAAATACCAGCGCATCTTGCCGGTCTGGGCATCGAGCGCGATCACGCTGTTGGCATAGAGGTTCTTGCCGGGGCGTTCGCCGCCATAGAAATCGTCCGATGCCGAGCCGGTGGCCGCAAATAGAATTCCGCGCCTGGTGTCCAGCACCATGCCGGGCCAGTCATTGGCGCCGCCCGCCGTCTTCCAGGCATCGGCGGCCCAGGTCTCGGCATTGGGTTCGCCAGGGCGGGGGATGGTATGGAAGGTCCAGACCAGCTTGCCGCTGCGCACGTCCCAGGCGCGGATGTCGCCCGGGGAGGCGGGGGTCTGCTCGCCCACCTCGCCGCAGGTGAAGAACAGGTCGTGCCACACATTCACCGCCCCGCCCATGCGGACATAATTGTCCGAAGCCGGCCCGCGCAGATTGTCATTCAGGTCGACGCGCCCATTGTCGCCGAAGGCAGGATCGGGTTTGCCGGTGGCCGGGTCCAATGAATAGACGAAGTTGGAAGCTGTCACCAAAAGGCGGCTGGATTTGCCGTCCGTCCACCAGCTTTCGCCGCGCGGATAAAAGCCGGTGCGCGACCTTTGCGGCAGGGTGGGGGCATAGATCCATTTCTCGGCGCCTGTGGCAGCATCCAGCGCGATGATCTTGCCGGCGCCGACGCCATACAGAACCCCGTCCACCACGATCGGTGTGTTTTGCAGCGCGACGTCCGGCTTGATGTCGTAGCGCCAGGCCTGTTTCAGCTTGTGGACGTTCTGGGCGTTGATCTGGGTGAGGGCGGAATAATGGCTGCCGCCGGCATCACCGAACGGATAGGAGGAATTGCCCGGCGCGTCCTTGGCCTGTGCCAGGGATGCGGCCAGCAAAGAAGCCGCGCAAAGCGTAATGCGATGTTTCAAGCTGTCCCCCAATGTCCCCGTTTTGCCGGCACTATAGCAGCCGCGTGCGGTCCAGCATCTGGCTTTTGCGGCCGTTTCAGGTTGATATCCGCATATTTTGCGGGGGCAGGCCATGCGCGGTTGGGTGTCGGGGCTTTTGTTTTTGCTGGCGCCGCTGGGCGCTGCGCATGCCCAGGAGGCCGTTGCAAAAGGTACCGTGCCGTTCTTCGAACAAAGCGTCGCCGGCAGCGCCTATGCCGTCGTCGGCAATGCGCCGGCGCCGGCCACCACCACCATTCCCACCTTACTGGTCCCCGTCATCTTGTCCTTCGATGCCAAAATCGTGAAGGGCCAGCCCTTCGTCATGGATGCGGCCAGGGACGTGCCGCGGATTTTGGCATCGCCGATTTTTTCCCGCTTCGCTTTTCCCGCCGGCGGCAACACCCAGTATGCCGACGCCATGCTGCGCGCCAGTTTTGCCGCGCCCGATGCCTGGCACACCTTGCTGGGCAAACCCGAAATCCGGCCCATCCGCATCACCGTGCCGGCGGGCTTTGGCTATGTCCTGACCTCCAAGTCCAGCGGCAAATCCCTGGCGGTGGTGGACATCGTGTTTTTGCAAAAGGAAATCTTCAAGCAGGTCCCCCGCCAGGACGGCGGGCTGGTGGTGGCCGTCACCCGCAACACCACTTATTACACTCATGGCGATGCCACCGAATGCTGCGCCTGGGGCACCCACGGCATTGACGCCGCCACCGGCAATTCCTTTGTGCTGGGCAGCATTCTCACCCGCGCGCCGTCGGTGGTGCTGGACCAGGACGTTCAGCCTCTGTCGCAGCAGGTGGCGCAGTTCTTCAAGGATCCGCTGTTCGATCCCCTGGTGCATGGACGCAATGTGAAAGTCCCCGGCAATGTCATGCCCGGCTGGCTTCGCCCGGCGTCTCAGCCGCCCGGCGACCAGGGTCTCTGCGGCGGCGACCGGGTCGGCACCGATCTTTTTCTGCTGGAGCCGCTCGACACCAACGCCAAGAACACGCTGCCCGCCTCAAAGTCCTTTGCGGTCAGGGCGGGCGGCGCCACCTATCATTTGCAGACCGTGGCATTGCTGCCCTGGTACACCGGCCTGTTCGACGGCTCCGGGCGCAGCTTCAGCTTTCCTGATACCAAGGCCCTAATCGATCGCGCCCCGCCTTGTCCCTTGCCGGCCGCGCCGGAAACGCTGACGGCCAGGGCCGCCGCCATTTCGCTGCATCAGGCGCCCAACGGCCACAAGCTGATCGGCTATTGGATCGCCTATGGCCCGGCCGGCCTGCACATCCCGCTGCGCGATGTCTCGCCGCAATGGGACGTCATCATCGTGGCCTTCGCCACCCCCGATCCCGCCGGTCCGGAAGGCACCATGCAGTTCCGCACCCCTGCCGGCATGGACACGGCGCAGTTCAAGGCCGACATCGCCTGGATGAAAGCCCAGGGCAAGACGGTGATCGTGTCGCTGGGCGGCGGCGGCGCCCACTTCACCCTGGAGGATCCCAGGCGGGTGCCCAACTATGTCGCCTCGGTGGCGCGCATCGTCAGCGAGTACGGCTTCGACGGCGTGGACATTGATTTTGAAAGTCCCTCGCTCTCACTCGATCCCGGCGATACCGATTTCCGCCATCCCACCACGCCGTCCGTGGTCAACCTGATCTCGGCAATGCGCCAGTTGCATGACCGGTTCGGGCGCGATTTCGTTATCAGCCTGGTGCCGGAAGGCACCCAGATTCCGTCCGGCTATCCCAGCTATGGCGGCCAGTTCGGCTCCTACCTGCCCATCGCCTATGGCGTGCGCGATATCCTCACCTTCATGGATACCCAGGACTACAACACCCCGCCGCTCGAGGGACTGGACGGAGAAATCTACCAGCCCGGCTCGGTGGACTATCATGCCGCCGTCACCGAACTGGTGCTGCACGGCTTCAATGTGGGCGGTGATCCGCGGCACTTCTTCCCGCCCATGCCGGCGGACAAGATCGCCATCGGCTTTCTCACCCCCGACACCAACCCGGCCATTGTCAGTGCGGCGATGGATTACCTGATCACCGGCAAGGCGCCGCCCGGCACCAAATACAGGCTGCGCAATCCTGCGGGCTATCCCGGCCTGATCGGCGCGATGTTCTGGACCCTGAATTATGACCGCTATGACGGATACAATTATTCCAACCTGGTGGGGCCGCAGCTGCACGCCTATCCCAAGGTGAAGTAAGGCGTTAACCGGTCTGGCGCCCAGGCCATCTTGCCAAATCGCTCCATCCGGTCCTTGATGGCCCCATGTCGTTATCGGACGAACGGGCGATCTGGCTGGGGCGGCATGTCCTTCCGCATGAACCGGCTTTGCGCGCCTGGCTGCGCCGCCGCCGCTTGGGCGGGCTGGACATCGACGATATCATCCAGGAGACCTATACCCGGCTGGTCGCGGCCGACAGCGTCGCCCATGTGCATGACGCCAAAAGCTATACCTTCCAGATTGCCGGCTGCGTGGTGATCGACCATCTGCGCCGCCTGAAGGTGGTTTCCATCAGCTCGGTTCCCGATCTGGATTACCTGGAAGTGGTGAGCGAGGATCCCTCGCCGGAGCGCCAGGTGATCGACCGCGACGAACTGCACCGCCTGGCGCTGATGATCGCGCGCCTGCCCGGCAAGGTGCGCGATGTTTTCACCTTGCGGCGGGTCTATGGCCTGTCCCAGCGCGAGGTCGCGCAAAAGCTGGGGCTTGCCGAAAGCACCGTGGAAAAGCATATGAGCCGCGGATTTTTAATCATGCTGGAACAATTTGGATATGGCGGAAAAGAGCCCTCCCATCCGTCTAGTCCCAGATCAGAACAAGTCGGGAATCACAGGTTCGATGTCCGAAAAGACCGCGCATCAGATTGACACAGAGGCGGCCGATTGGGCCGCCCGGTTCGATTCCGGACCGCTGACGGCCGCCTTGGAACAGGAGTTCCGCGGCTGGCTGGATGGTGACGTGCGCGCGCTGGGCGCTTATGCCCGTATCCGGGCCGTGGCGCTGGCCACCGAACGGGCCCGGGCTCTGGGCCCGGATTTCGATCCCGCCGCTTTCGAAGCCGCTCCGCCTTCCGTCTTGCCCCGCCGCCGGGTGTTGCAGCTAGGCGGCGCCATTGCGGCTGCCGCGCTGGTCGCGCTGGGCACCAGCTGGCAGATTTTGCGCAATCGCGGCCGCTTCAGCACCGCCAAGGGCGAGACCAAGGTTGTGGCCTTGAAGGACGGCTCGGTCGTCACTCTCAACACCGCCTCCGAGATCCGGGTGGAGTATTCCGACACGCTGCGCTCGGTCGAACTGGTGCGCGGCGAGGCGCTGTTCGACGTGGCCAAGAACAAGGCGCGCCCTTTTGTGGTCGCTGCCGGCGACACCAGCGTGCGGGTGGTCGGCACCAGCTTCAGCGTCAGCCGTTTCGACACCGCCCCCATCCGGGTCCTGGTGCGCGAAGGCATTGTGGAAGTATTCAAGCCCGACGCCGCCAACATCCAGCCGGTGCGTATCACCGCCAACACCATGGCGATGGCGCCGGCCGACCAGGCCGATATTGTCGCCCAGCTTGTCCCATCGGCACAGGTTCGCCGCGCCATGGCCTGGCGCGAAGGCCAGATCGCCTTTGAAGGCCAGACCCTGGCGCAGGCGGCGGCGGAATTCTCCCGCTACAGCGACACAAAGATAGTGGTCGAGGATCCCGCCCTGGCGCGCGAAGAAATCGCCGGCCTGTTCAAGGCCACCGATCCGGTCGGCTTTGCCAACACCATCGCCATCAGCCTGAACGCCCATGTCCATGTCGGGGAAGGGGAGGTGCGGCTTACGCGCTGAACAGGCGCGCGTGATATCAAAGAGCCTTCGACAGGAAGGCCAGGTAAAGTCTCAGGGGGATTATGGCTTTCAAGCGCGAGTACTGGCTTGCCTGTGGCGTTGCGATTGCCACATTGCCCCCCCTTACCGCCGCCGCAGAGCCGCGCAGCATCAATATCCCGTCCGAGGAAGCCGCAAAATCCATTCCGGAATTCGCACGCCAGGAAAATATCCAGATCGTCGCGCCGGTCAGCCAGCTTCACGGCATCAAGACCCAGGCGGTCTCCGGCATCATCGAGATGGACGAGGCCCTGGCGCGGCTGCTGGTGGGAACCGGCCTGGAAGTGGCCAGCAATGACCGCTCAACCATCGTGCTGCGCCGCGCCGCGGCGGCCGCGCCCGCTCCCGAAATCTTCAGCATCGAGGATGCAGGTGCCCCGCCATCGGAAATCATCGTCGTCACCGGCAGCCGCGTCATTTCCGACGTCGCCAATGCACCCACCCCGGTAACGGTGATTTCCGCCGAGCAGCTTCGCGCCACCACCCCGGGCAACCTGCCGGACGGCTTGAACAAGCTTCCCATCTTCCAGGGCTCCCAGATCCTCGGCCGCCCTGGCGACGGCCAGCAGAATTTTTCCAGCAACACGCTGAACCTGCGCAACTTCGGGGTCCAGCGCACCCTGGTTCTGCTGGACGCGCACCGCGCCACGCCGTCCAATTCCGATGGCTCGGTGGACATCGATACCCTGCCGCAGATGCTGATTTCGCGGGTGGACATCGTCACCGGCGGCGCCAGCGCCGTCTATGGTTCCGACGCGGTGACCGGGGTGGTGAACTTTGTTCTGGACAAGAAGTTCAGCGGCCTGAAGCTGGATTTCAACAGCGGCATCTCCACTTATGGCGACGCCATGAGCCTCAATCTCGGCGCGGCCGGCGGCACCGACCTGCTCGGTGGCCGCGGCCATTTCGAAGCCGCGCTGGAATATCGCCGCCGCGATCCGGTAAACCAGTCCGCCCGGCCCTATGGTCCGCCGGCCAACTATGGCGCCTTGGCCGGCACCGGCACCGCTGCCAATCCCTTCAACATCATCGCCAATGGCCGGCGCCCCAACTCCAGCTTCGGCGGGCTTGTCCAGGGCTGCGTGCCGGCCTGTCCATTGGCGAACCAGCAGCAATTCATTGCCACCGGCGTGCTCGGCCCATTCAATCCCGGCATTCCCGGCGCCACCGACGCAGCCGGCAATCCCACAGCGGGCACCAGCAACCTGAACTCGGGCGGCGACGGTGCCTATAGTCCCTATGGCCAGATGTTCGACGGTTATCGCCAGGCCACCTTCTTCGGCCGCTTCGGCTATGACCTGGCAGACAATGTCAGCTTCTATGTTCAGGGCGAGGCCTCCGAAGCCACCAGCTTCGGCTGGTATTTCCCGCAAAAGATCCAGCCCGGCGCCGGTCAGGCGGACCTGTTCTACAAGAACAATCCCTTCCTGCCGGCCGCGGTCCAGGCCCAGCTCGGCAACAACGGCACCAATCCGTTGCAGCTGGCCGGCGCCAGCCCGCCGGTGCAGCCGTCCAACACCTTTCAGCTTGGCGAATTCCTGATCGGCAATGGCCAGACCGAGACCAATGCCACCGGCAGCGTCAATCGCGTGCTCAGCCTTCAGACCGGGCTGGACGGCACTTTCCTGGCGGGACGCTTTGGCTGGAATCTGTTCTACACCCATGGCGAGAACCGCCTGGCGGTGGACCTGATCAACAACCAGAATCTGCAAAATATGTATGCGGCGGAAGACGCGGTGCTGAAGCCGGATGGCACGGTGGCCTGTTATGCCGCCACGCAAAGCTCAACCGCGGCGCGCTACGCGGCTTGCGTGCCGATCAACCCCTTCGGTCCCACTGCCGTGACCCAGAATGCCTTCAACTATATTTTCCAGACCACCAATTTCCACCAGACCAATGTGCTGGACGATTTCGGCGGCAGCATTGCGGGCAGGATCCTGGATGACTGGGCCGGGCCCATCACCGCGGCCCTGTCGGGGGAAATGCGCTTCAACAGTTATGACGTCAGCACCAATGTCCCCAGCAGCACTTTTGTGGACTGTACGGGCCTGCGCCTGTGCAATGCCTTGCTGCCCAGCTACTCCCAGGCGGTGCTGCAGCCGGTCCATGCCAGCCAGAATGTGTGGGAGTTGGCGCTGGAAGGCGATGTCCCGGTGATCAAGGATGTGCCCCTGGTCCAGGCCTTCAACCTCAACCTGGCGGGCCGCTATACCAACTATTCGGTCTCCGGCCCCGTCCAGACCTGGAAGATCGGTTTCAACTGGAACGTGGTGAACAGTTTGCGCCTGCGCGGCACCACCTCGATCGACATTCGCGCCCCGACCCTGGACGACCTGTTCCGTCCGCCCACCATCCTGCAAAATGTCTTCACCGATCTGCATGTCGACCTGCCGGACGGGACCCATTATGCCGGCACCACCGCATTCAGCAGCCAGGGCAATCCCCGCCTGGTGCCGGAAGTGGCGCGGACTTACACGGTCGGTGCGGTGTGGACACCGGACTTCCTCCCCGGCCTCAGCGTGTCGCTCGACTATTTCCGCATCCACATGGCCAATACGATCAGCCAGATCGCGCCCTCGACCACAATCCAGACCATCTGCGAGCAGTCGGGCGGCAGCTCGATCTATTGCGCGAACTATCAGCGTCCCGGGCCGTTCAGCGACCGCTCGATCGCAAATTTCGCCACCAAACTCCTCACTTTCAACCTGAACACCGCTTCCACCCAGACTGAGGGCTGGGACTTCGAAACCAATTACCACTGGCAGATGGCGGACATGGTGGAGGGGTGGCAGGGAACCTGGACAGGCCGCCTGCTGGCGACCTATCAGCCGATCATCAACAAGTCGGTGCTTTTCCCCGGCGCCGCTTTCACCCGCATTCCCGATTCAAGCACCCGCATCACTATTTTCCTGAACTACACCTTGGACGCGTGGAGCCTGGGACTGGAAGACAGCTGGGTGTCGGGCTTCAGCCAGGTGGCGGGCCCGGTGACGCCGGCCATCAATAACTGGGTCAATCCCCATCTGCGATCCTGGAATCAGATGGACCTGAACATCTCACGCGACTTCCGGGTGGAAGGTGCGGGCCTGACGGCCTATTTCGTGATCCAGAATCTGTTCAACGCGCAGCCGGCTTACGTCCCTAACGGGACCATTGGCCAGTGGTATCCGGTCTATACCTCCGGCTACAGCGTCCAGAGCCCCATGGGCCGTTACCTCACGCTCGGCCTCAAGGCCAATCTGTAGACCCTCAGCAATAGCAAAGCCGCGCTCGAACGATATCAAGAAGGTATCGCCGGCGATGGCGGATTTGTGATCCCCGGACCGTCTAGGTCCCGAAGAGCCTTCACCACGAAGGCCGGTAAAATGTCCAGGGGGATTTCCATGACTTTGAAGCTTCGGGTTTTGCTCGCTTGCGGCGCGGCGGTTGTTGCGCTGCCTCATGCTGCACTTGCTCAGACCGCAGGCACCGGCGTGGAGACCGTCACCGTCACCGGCAGCCGCGTCATTTCCGATGCCGCCAATTCGCCCACTCCGGTCACCATCGTTTCGACCGATGACCTCCGGGCCACAGCGCCCGCCAGCCTTCCCGATGGTCTGAACAAGCTGCCGGTCTTCCAGGGCTCGCAGTCCATCACCCGTCCCGGTGACGGCAGCCAGAACTTCGCCTCGAGCACGCTGAACCTGCGCAATTTCGGCCCCCAACGCACCCTGGTGCTGCTGGACGGCCACCGCGTCACACCTTCCAATGCCGACGGTACGGTGGATATCGACACCCTGCCGCAGGCACTGATCTCACGCGTGGATGTCGTCACCGCCGGCGCGTCCGCCGTCTATGGCTCGGACGCGGTGACCGGCGTAGTCAACTTTGTCCTCAACAAGAAGTTCACCGGCTTCAAGGCCGACATCAACTCCGGCATCTCCACCTATGCCGATGCCATGAGCTATAATATCAACCTGGCGGCCGGCACCGATCTGTTCGGCGGCCGCGGCCATTTCGAAACCGCGGTGGAATATCGTCACCGCGATCCCGTCAACCAATCGGCCCGTCCCTATGGCCCCACGCTGCTGTTTGATTCGGCAGGCGAAGCGGGCACCGGCACGGTGGTCAATCCCTTCAACAGGATCGAGGATGCCCGCCGGCCCAATTCCAGCTTTGGCGGCGTCATCCAGGGCTGCGTCCCGGCCTGTCCGCTGGCCGCCGGTACCCAGTTCGCGGCCAATGGCGTGCTCTCCCCCTTCTTTCCAGGCGTTCCTGGGGCAACGGACGCTGCCGGCAACCGCACGGCCGGCACCAGCAATTTCAACTCGGGCGGCGACGGTGCCTATAATCCCTATGGCCAGGGTTTCAATGGCTATCACCAAGCCTCGATCTTCAGCCGCTTCAGTTATGATCTGACCGAGAACATCAACTTCTATCTGCAGGGCCAGGCCTCGGAAGCCTACAGCTTCGGCTGGTATTTCCCGCAGAAGATCCAGCCCGGCATCAACCAGGCCGACATTTTCTACAAGAACAACGCCTTCCTGACTCCTGCCGTTCAGACTCAGCTCGGCAATAACGGTACCAATCCGACGCAACTGAGCGCGACGGTGCAGGCCGGCAACACGTTCCAGCTGGGCGAATTCCTGGTCGGCAATG
>JAEKMB010000083.1:3729-5431 GCA_019508105.1 Alphaproteobacteria bacterium | reverse complement strand
CTGCTCAAGGCGGGCCATCACGTGACGGTGTGGAACCGTTCGCAGGATCCTGTCGCCGCACTGGTCGCCAAGGGCGCGATCGCCGCCAACTCGCCGCAAGACGCGCTGCAGGGTGAAGCGGTGTTCTCCATGCTCTCCAATGATGCGGTGATGCGCGAGGTCGGCCTGGCCGGGCCGCTGCTCGCCAAGGCGGCCAAAGGCCTGATCCATGTGAACATGGCCACCATCTCGGTGGCGTTCGCCAGGGAGCTGGCAGCCGCGCATGCCAAGGCGGGTCTGGCCTATATCTCCTCGCCGGTGATGGGCCGTCCCGATATGGCCGAGACGGCGCAACTGACCTTGATCGCGGGCGGCGATGCCGCGGCGCTGGCGACCATGCAGCCGGTATTTGACAAGATCGGCGCTCGCACCGTGACCATGGATGCGCCCGAAAAAGCCAACCTGTTCAAGATCGCCGCCAATTTCATGATCGCCAGCGAGCTGGAAGCGATCGGCGAAGCCTTTGCCCTGCTGCGCAAAGGGGGCGTGGATCCCGCCCTGTTCCACGATGTGCTGGCCGGCCGGCTTTTCACCTGCGCGGTGTTCAAGGCCTATGGCGCCATGGTGCTGAACCGCAGCTATGAGCCGGCCGGCTTTGCCCTCACCCTGGGATTGAAGGATGTCAATCTCGCCCGCAGCGCCGCGCAAGGCCTGGGTGTCGAGATGCCGACCGCCGAATTGCTCAAAACACATTTCGACCAGGCGGTGGCCTGGGGCTGGCAGGACAAGGACTGGGCTGCCATCGGCGAAGTCTCCGCCAGGAAGGCGGGTGTTTGAGTCTGGAGCGTTTCGTCACGGCGCAAGCGCCGATCTATGCCCAGGCGCTGGCCGAACTGCGTGCGGGCAAAAAGCAAAGCCACTGGATGTGGTTCGTGTTTCCGCAAATCGCCGGCCTTGGCCAAAGCGCCATGTCGCGCGCCTATGCCATCCAGTCGCTGGAGGAGGCGCAAGGCTATCTCGCCCATCCACTGCTGGGAGCGCGGCTTCGCGAATGCTGCCAGGCGCTGATGAACCAGCGGGGCAAGAGCGCGCATGATATTTTCGGCTCGCCCGACGACCTGAAACTCCGTTCCAGCCTGACCCTGTTCGCCGAAGCCGTGCCCGACGAGCTTCTGTTCTTCAACCTCTTGGAAAAATACTTCGACGGCGACGTCGACGAAGCCACGCTGGAAAAGCTTTAGGGACACGAGAAATAGGCGTCCAAAGCAGAAAAAGGCGGGCTTTAAGCCGCTGCCAGTTGTGCTAGAATTGACCCATGAGTGTTGAAGAACTCGAAAAAGCCATTGCGGAATTGCCGCCGGACAAATTCGCCAAGCTTCGTGCTTGGTTCGAAGCGTTTGCTGCTGACGAATAGGATCGCCAAATAGAAGCCGATATCAAAGCGGGTAAGATGGATGCTCTCGCCGAAGAGGCGATTAAAGAGCACAAAGCTGGATTGAGCCGAAAGCTATAAACGAATCTTGCGGTTATATTCCGCGTGCGTGCCGATCCAAATCCAGAGAATTCCTTCTTCAATATCCACTCCCATAGCGCGATAACCTTCCCCTACCCGCACGCTCCAATACGCGCCAACCTTTTTGAAATGGAGAGAGGGATGGCGCGGATCGACTTCCAGCAGCTTATGATTCTTATCAGCCACGTCGCGAATCTTCGCCGGAAGTGC
>JAEKMB010000083.1:0-3647 GCA_019508105.1 Alphaproteobacteria bacterium | reverse complement strand
GGCTGGAAAAATGCTTCATAGGCATAGGAAAGCGGTTGCAGATGGCTTTCTGTCAAGCGGCTTTGTTGGATCGCGTTACGCGCGCCACCGGTTGCAAGAGGTCGCAAGACGTTGCTACGCATCAAAGCTGTGAATATCGCTAGCTGGCCAACAAGTTGGGTCACGCTTCGCTGCGCTCGCTAGCCGGGATGGCAGGTTAAAGCGTCAGATGGCCTGTAAGCCGGGTTCTGTCCTTCATTGCTGAAGGGGTGACCATTCCTCTGGGATGTGAGTTACCCCACACCTCACGCGACCGACCCGGACGGCTGGCCGAAAAAGCCTAGGTGCCGTCCCTATTTGGTCTTGCTCCCGGTGGGGCTTGCCGTGCCGCTCCTGTTGCCAGGAACGCGGTGCGCTCTTACCGCACCATTTCAACCTTGCCGCGGCTTTAGGCCGGTAGGCGGTGTCATTTCTGTGGCGCTATCCCTGGGGTTGCCCCCGCCGGACGTTATCCGGCACCGTTTTTCCGTGGAGCCCGGACTTTCCTCGAGCCTCTTGCGAGGCCCGCGGTCACCCGGCCATCTGACACCTTAGAACTTGTCATGGCCGGGCAGCGCAGCGCAAGCGCAGCTTGCGCGGAACGCGACCCGGCCACCCAGAAACAGGCTGGTTAACTGCCGATTTTATTCAACAGGGAAGCCAATAGCCCCCCACATTCGCTGTCCCATGTCCCGTCCAGTTTTGTGGGCCGGAAATGGCGCTGGAAGGCCGTGATCGCCTTGCCTTGCGGCGCGCTGGGGTCATAGCCGTAGCGGCTCAGCGCTTCGGGACCCAACTCGCTTTTCATGCCTTGCGGCCACACACCGATGCCGGCCTGGGCCAACCTTTGCCACGGAAACAACTCGCCCGGATCCTCCTTGCGCGCGGGCGCCACATCGCTATGGCCCAGCACCCGCGCCGCCGGGATGGCATGACGCGACAGGATGCCGTGGCACAAATCGATCAGCGCCGCGACCTGCGCCTCGGGAAATTCGCGATAGCCATATTCATGCCCCGGATTGACCAGCTCGATGCCGATGGAACAGGAATTGACATTGTCCATCCCCGCCCAATGCGACAGGCCGGCATGCCAGGCGCGGCGCTCCTCCGGCACGTGGCGGTACACCGTGCCGTCCTCGTCAACCGTGTAATGGGCCGAGACCTTGGCGACCGGATCGCACAGCCGCTCGATCGCCGCCGCCCCGCTCTGCATGCCGGTATAATGCAGCACCAGCATGTTCACCGCCGCACCGCCGCGGTCATCGTGATTCGGCGATGGCCTGAAGACCAGCTTCACCCCAGCCCCCGCTCGGCGCGGATTTTTTCATAAGCGCTGTTGATCGCCGCCAGCTTGTCATTGGCCAGCTTGACGAATTCGGCCGGCACGCCGCGCGCCATCAAACTGTCGGGATGGTTCTCGCGCACCAGCCGGCGATAGGTCTGTTTCAGCTCTTCATTATCGGCTTCATAGGACAGGCCCAGTATGACATAGGGATCGGTCAGCTCCGGCGCAAAATGGCTGGCGCGGATGCGGCGAAATTCGTTGGGCGCGAAGCCGAAAATCTCCGCCACCCGCTCCAGGAACCTGGCTTCGCAAGGATGCAGCACCCCGTCCGCCTTGGCGATCTCGAACAGCCCGTCCAGAATGTCTTCCAGCATGGCGGGATTACCCATGAACAGATGGGCGATCTGGCCGGCATAATGCTCAAAGCCGGCAATGTCCTGGCGCGCCAGGTTGAAGATGCGCCGCACATTGGCTTCTTCGTGCGGCGGCACGCCGAACACCCGCTGGAAGACGGTGAACTCCTCCTCGGTGACCACCCCGTCGGCCCGCGCCATCTTCCCGGCCAGGGCGATGATGGCGATGGTGAAGGTGACGCCGGGATCGCTGTCGCGGTCCAGGAAGAAATGCCCCGCCACCGCGCCCACCAGCGCGCCGATCGGCCCGCCGACAAACAGGCCGGCCGCCGCGCCACTGACTTTACCCCAGACCGACATCGCTTTCCTTACGCCGCCGCGCGCGGATTGTAGTTGAGAATGGGGCCCAGCCAACGCTCGGCTTCTTCCACCGCCCAGCCCTTGCGCCGGGCATAATCCTCGACCTGGTCGCGCTCGATCTTGCCGATGCCGAAATAGCGGCTTTCGGGATGGGCGAAATAAAAGCCCGACACCGAGGAGCCCGGCCACATGGCATAGCTTTCCGTCAGCTTCACCCCGATCTTGGCTTCGGCATCCAATAGCTTGAACAGGGTGGCCTTCTCGCTGTGCTCGGGCTGGGCGGGATAGCCGGGCGCCGGCCGGATGCCGCGATAGGCTTCCTTGATCAATTCCTCATTGCTGAGTTTTTCCTCGGCGGCATAGCCCCAGTAATCCTTGCGCACCCGCTCATGCAGGCGTTCGGCAAAGGCTTCCGCCAAACGGTCGGCGAGGGCGCGCAGCATAATCGCCGAATAATCATCCTTGGCGGCCTCGAACTTCTTGATGTGCTTGTCCTCGCCGATGCCGGCAGTGACGACAAAGCCGCCGATATAATCCTCCACCCCGACGGGCGCGATGAAATCGGCCAGTGCCAGATTGGGCCTCCCCGCCTCCCGCGCCATCTGCTGGCGCAGGGTGTGCAGGGTGTGGATAGGAAACTTCCGTGCCTTGTCGCCATAGACAATGATGTCGTCGGGATTTTTGGGATCGCGGTTGGCCGGCCAGAAGCCGATCACCGCGCTGGCGGTCAGCCATTTGCCGTCAATGATCTTCTTCAGCATCGCCTTCGCGTCACGGTAGAGCTCACGCGCCGCCGGACCCACCTTGTCATCGTCCAGGATGGCGGGAAATGGCCCCGCCAGCTCCCAGGTCGAGAAGAAGGGGCCCCAGTCGATATAGTTGGCCAGCTCCCCCAGATCGTAATTGGTGTAGATGCGCGAACCCATAAAGCCCGGTGCCGGCGGCACATAATTGGTGAAATCCAGCTTGGCCGCATTGGCGCGCGCCTCGGCCAGGGCCAGCCGCTTGCCGCCCGGCTGCTTGTTGGCATGGGCGACCGCCATCTTTTCATATTCGGCGCGGATGTCGGCCCGATAGGCGATGCCAGTATCCTTGGACAAGAGGCTGGAGGCCACGCCCACGGCGCGCGACGCATCGGTGACATAGACCGTCTGGCCGCGGCGATAGGAAGGATCGATCTTCACCGCCGTGTGCACTTTTGAAGTCGTCGCCCCGCCGATCAGCAGCGGAATGTCGAAACCCTGGCGCTCCATCTCGGACGCCACCGTCACCATTTCGTCCAGCGACGGCGTGATCAGGCCCGACAGGCCGATGATGTTGGCCTTATGCTCCCGGGCGGCATCGAGGATCTTCTGGGTCGGCGTCATCACGCCCAGGTCCACCACTTCATAGCCGTTGCACTGAAGCACGACGCCCACGATGTTCTTGCCGATGTCATGCACATCGCCCTTGACCGTGGCCATGATGATCTTGCCGGCAGGCTCCTTCACCTGGCTCTTGTCGGCATCCATGAAAGGCAGCAGATACGCCACCGCCTTTTTCATCACCCGGGCGGACTTGACCACCTGGGGCAGGAACATTTTGCCGGAGCCGAACAGGTCGCCCACCACATTCATGCCCGCCATCAGCGG
>JAEKMB010000082.1 GCA_019508105.1 Alphaproteobacteria bacterium | reverse complement strand
GTGCAATGGGCCAAACATCTGGGCGCCACCGTGATCGGCACCACCACCTCACCCTCGAAAGTGGCGCTGGCGAAAGCCAATGGCTGCGCCCATGTCCTGAACAGCAAGGATGCCGGCTGGGAAAAACAGGTGCGCGAGATTACCGGCGGCAAGGGCGTGCCGGTGGTCTATGACTCCATCGGCAAGGACACTTTCCTGGCCGGGCTGGATTGTCTCATCCCGCGCGGCATTATGGTGACCTATGGCAATGCATCGGGTCCGGTCGATCCTTTCTCGCCCGCCTGCACCCAGTGGATCTGGCGCAGCAGATATTGCGCCGTCATGCCCTTGAGCAGGACGGCGGCGGCGGTCTCGTCGCTGATCCCGGCCGGCAGCTTCACCAGCTTGGTGGCGGGGACATTGTTGGCCTCGGCATAGGACCCGATGGCGCCGCTGGAATAGCCGACACGGTCGCCGACCGAAAAACCGATGACGCCTTCGCCCAGCGCCGCCACGGTGCCGGCAGCTTCCGAGCCCAGGCCTGACGGCAGCGGTAGCGGGTACAGGCCCGTGCGGTGATAGGTGTCGATGAAATTGACGCCGATGGCGGCGTGCCTGACCTGCACCTGGCCCTTGGCCGGCGCGGGCAGGTCGTAATCCACATACTGCAGCACATCGCTGCCGCCGGTTTTTTCGAACCGGATGGCCTTGATCATGCGCGGACCTGCTGTTGCTGGCCGCGCATCTGCGGCGGCAGGGTCAGGGCGTCGGCCAGGGCCGCCGCGCTGGTGAAGCCGGTGGAGCAACTGCCCGCCTGGCAAATATAGGCGGTAGGCTGGCCGCCCTCCATGCCGCGTCCATGGGCGGGATGCTGCGCCGGCAAGGGCTCGCCCGGCTCGATCTGGATCACCATGCCGTTGGGCATGGGCTTGCTCCAATAGGCACGGATCAGGTCCTGGGTCCTGGAATTGCCCTTATGGCCGATCACCACGATCATCAGGCTGTTGATCAGATATTCGAAGCCCACGAAATAGCCGCCCGAACCCTGGATCATGCGGTTGGCCTCATTGCCGAAGGTGGAGGCCAGGCTCGAGGCCCGGCCCATATAATCGGTTTCGGCAGTGAGCAGCGCCAGGCGGGTCAGCACGATCAGCATGGTGCCATTGACGCTGGGGGCGGGATTGTCGAACAGCATGCGCGGACGCACGAAGAGCTGCTCGGCATCGTCGGCATAGAAGCAGTAGCCGCCGATCTCCTTGTTCCAGAAATGCTCGTCCAGCACCTTGGTCCAGGCCCTGGCCTGGGCGATGAAGCGCGCATCGCCGGTCACTTCCCACAGTTGGAGCGCGGCGCGCGCCATATCGGCATAATCATCGGCGATCCCCGGGCTGCCCTGGGTGTGGGAGAGACGCTCGCCCTCGCCCAGAAGCTGGACCACGCCATCGAACGCCTTGGTGGCGGCGGCGATCCATTCGGGTTTGTCGAACACCGCGCCGGCGCGGGCGATGGCGGCGATGGCCAAACCGTTCCAGTCGGCCAGCACGCGGTCATCGCGGGTGGGGGCGGTGCGCTTGGCGCGGATTGCCAGCAGCATGTCGCGCTGCTTGGCCAGCAGGACCTCGTCGGCCTCGTTGGCGGGAGCAGGATTGCCCAGCCGGCGCGGCAGGTTGCGGCCTCCTATATTGCCGTCACGGGTGATGCCATAGACCTGCTTGAAGCGGGCAGAGAAGGTGCCCACCAGGGCGGCGTCGATCTCGGCTTCGCTCCAGGTATAATATTTGGCGTCATCGGCATGGGAGCCTGAGGAAATGGAGGCGGCGAAGACATCGCCGTTCCTCATCTCGCGCAGCAGAAAGCCGACGGTCTCGGTGACGCGCTGGCGGCAAAGTTCATTGCGGTTGAACTGCCACACGCTGTCGCACAGATCGATCATCTGGGCCTGGTCGTAGAGCATCTTCTCGAAGGCCGGCTCCATCCAGCGCTCGTCCAGACTGTGGCGGAAGAAGCCGCCGCCGATATGATCATAGGCGCCGCCGAACAGAATGCCGTCCAGGCTGGTGAAGATGATCTGGCTGAACTGCGGCGTGCCGGTGGGCAGGAAGGCGCGCCACATCACTTCGATCAAAAGCGGGTTGAGAAACTTAGTCGGCCCCAGCATGCCGCCGAAAAATATGTCATAGCGCTGGGCGATGCGCAGCGCGGTCAGGTCCAAGTTCATGCTTTCCTGGGCCGTGCCCATGTCGCGGTTGTAGAGAGTCTCCACCGCCTCGCGCACCTTGACGGCGGTGTCGTCGGCGCGCGGGCGGTCGTTCTTCCAAAGCTCGACACAATTGCGGACCACGCTGCCGAAGCTGGGATTGTCCGGCTGGTCCTGCGCCGGCTGATAGCCGGTCACCCACCAGGGCGCGCCGTCCGGGGTGAGGAAGATGTTCAGCGGCCAGCCGCCGGGATGCTGCATGATGCCCGCGGCGCCCTGATAGAGCATGTCCAGGTCCGGACGCTCTTCGCGGTCGGCCAGGATGGGAATGAAGTTGTCGTTGATCTGGGCGGCGATCTCCGGATTGGAGAAGCTTTCGCGGCTCAGCACATGGCACCAGTGGCATCCGGCATAGCCCATGCTGAGCAGGATGGGCTTGTCGGCCTTCTTGGCTTCGGCCAGGGCCTCAGGGCCCCAGCTCCGCCACTGGACCGGGCTGTCCTTATGCGCACGAAGATAGGGGCTGGTGGCGGTGTTCAGGCTCATCGTTTCATTCCATGGGTGCGCGACAAGGATGCTTCCCGCCGGCCCGCTTCTGTGATGTTTTTGGGGCGGGGTTACTTACATCGAAAAGGTGGCCCCGCAAAACCCCTGGGAAAGGCCGGCCATGAAGGTCACGATTGAGATGGACATGACCCCGCAAGAGGCGCGCGCCTTCATGGGGTTGCCCGATGTCGAGCCCATGCAGAAAAAGATGCTGGAGGACATGCAGGCGCGCATGAAACAGGCGTTCGACGCCAATGACCCCGAAGGCATGATGCGGGCCTGGATGCCGCTTGGCGGGGCGGAGGCCTTCCAGAAGTTCCAGAAGCTGATGTGGGACTCGGCCGCGAGCATGGCCAAGAAATAGCGGCCGCCATGGCTTCCACGATCTTCGCCCTGGCCAGCAGCCCGGGCCGCGCCGGGGTGGCCGTGGTGCGGCTGTCGGGACCGGACGCCGGGGCGATGGCAGCGGCGCTGGCCGGCCCCTTGCCCCCTGCCCGCCAGGCGGTGCTGCGGCGGTTGGCGCATGAGGGTAGCGAGATCGACCACGCCCTGCTGCTGTGGTTCGCCGCCCCCCATAGCTTCACCGGCGAGGATGTGGCCGAGTTCCATCTCCATGGCGGTCGGGCGGTGCGCGAGGCCTTGTTTGCTGCGCTTTTGGCACTGGGCGGCCGCCCCGCCGAGCCCGGCGAGTTCAGCCGGCGGGCGGTGGAAAACGGCAAGCTGGATCTGACCCGGGCCGAGGCCATTGCCGATCTAGTGGGTGCTGAAACCCCGGCCCAACTGCGCCAAGCTCTGCGCCAGCACGATGGCGTGCTGGCCGATCTCTATGAAGGCTGGCGGGCCGGGCTGATCGCAGCGTTGGGCGAGGCGCCGCGCGGGCCGCGACAAATGAGATAGCCAAGCAAATACAAATACATACAGAGGATGCAGGACGGGGCGAGAGCCTGCGCGAAGGCCTGCGCCTGACCATCCTGGGGCCGCCCAATGCCGGCAAGTCCTCACTGATCAATGCCCTGGCCCGCCGCGACGTGGCCATCGTCTCGGACACGCCGGGCACCACCCGCGATGTGGTGGAGGCGCGGCTGGATCTGGGCGGCTATCTGCTGCAGGTGGCGGACACCGCGGGGGTGCGCCAGACGGCCGAGCCCATTGAAGCCGAAGGGGTGCGGCG
The DNA here is from genome assembly GCA_019508105.1 of Alphaproteobacteria bacterium. GTDB lineage: Bacteria > Pseudomonadota > Alphaproteobacteria > Micropepsales > Micropepsaceae > Rhizomicrobium. The sequence goes on along the minus strand of JAEKMB010000082.1, from coordinate 2,075 downwards.
GGCGCTGGCCCATGCAGCAGGCGGTATGACCCTGCTGCTGCTGGACGGCAGCCTTGAAAATCCGCGTGCCGGGTTGCCCGGTGATCTTCCCGAACCCGACCTCATCGTCTGGAACAAAGCCGATCTGGGTTTTGTGCGCGGAGGCCTGTCGATCTCGCTCAAGACCGGCGCGGGAATGGCGGAATTGCTGAAAATGCTGCAGCAAAAGGTGCAGCATAAATTGGAGGGCGACGGCGCCCCGTTGCTCACCCGGCCGCGCCATCGCCATGCTCTGAATGAAGCGCTGGCGCATCTGCGTCATGGTCTGGAGGCGCCGCGCGGCTCACCGGAGTTGCTGGCCGAAGATTTGCGCCTGGCGATGCGCGCCATCGGCCGCATTACCGGCCGGGTCGATGTCGAAGAATTGCTGGACTTCGTGTTCCGCGATTTTTGCATCGGCAAGTGAGGAGCGGTAGCGGACGAAATGGTCTGGTAGAGCATTTCGAGCGACGAACGCCCGAAAGCGTAAGCGAAGGGCTGGCAAATTATTGCTCCGCCCAACGGATGCGCGTATTTCACCGCGCATGAAAGGCTACGACGTCATTGTCATTGGCGGGGGACATGCCGGCTGCGAGGCTGCAGCTGCAGCGGCGCGCTATGGCGCGCGTACCCTTCTGCTCACCCATACGCTCGAGACCCTGGGCGAGATGTCGTGCAATCCCGCCATCGGCGGGGTCGGCAAGGGTCATCTGGTGCGCGAGATTGATGCACTGGATGGCTTGATGGGACGCGTCGCGGATGCGGCGGGCATTCAGTTTCGCCTGCTCAACCGGCGCAAGGGCCCGGCGGTGCGCGGGCCTCGCGCCCAGGCTGACAGAAAACTGTATCGCGCCGCCATGCAGACCATGCTGCGCAACATTTCCAATTTGGAGATTCGCGCGGCAAGCGCCGAAGACCTGATTTTAAAGGATGGAATCGTCGCCGGCGTTTTGACCGCGGATGGTGACGAGATCGCGTGCGGCAAGGTGGTGCTGACCACCGGCACATTCCTCAACGGCCTGATCCATATCGGCGAGACGAAAATTCCTGCCGGCCGCATGAAGATCGCCGACGGCGTGGAAGCGCCGTCGATCGGATTGTCGAAGACGCTTTACGGTTTCGGTTTGACGATGGGGCGGCTGAAGACCGGCACGCCGCCGCGCCTGGATGGCCGCACCATTGATTGGGCCGCGCTGGAAATGCAGCAGGGCGATGATCCGCCCTCGCCTTTCTCCTTCCTGACCAAAAAGATCACCACGCCCCAGATCGCTTGCGGCATCACCCGCACCACCTTGGCGACCCATGCGGTGATCCGGGCCAATCTGCACCGCTCACCGATGTATTCGGGCCAGATCGCTTCGACCGGGCCACGCTATTGCCCCTCCATCGAGGACAAGGTCAGCCGCTTTGCCGACCGCGAGTCGCACCAGATTTTCTTGGAGCCAGAAGGGCTTAACGGCGATCTGGTCTATCCCAACGGCATTTCCACCTCCCTGCCCCAGGATGTCCAGCTCGCCCTTTTGGCCACCATTCCGGGCCTGGAGAAGGCGGCGGTGCAGCGTCCCGGCTATGCCATCGAATATGATTATGTCGATCCCCGCGAACTATCGCCGGCACTGGAGGTCAAAGCGGTGCCGGGCCTGTATCTGGCGGGTCAGATCAATGGCACCACCGGCTATGAGGAGGCGGCCGCCCAGGGGCTGATGGCCGGCTGGAATGCGGCCCGCGCCGCCGGCGGGGCGGCGCCCGTCATCCTAGACCGCGCCCAGGCTTATATCGGGGTGATGCTGGACGATCTGGTGACCAAAGGCGTGTCCGAGCCTTATCGCATGTTCACCAGCCGGGCCGAGTACCGCCTGACCCTGCGCTCCGACAATGCTGATCAGCGCCTGACCAAAATCGGCGAAAACGGCGGTATTGTGGGTTCCGACCGCGCCGAGGCGTTAGCCGCCAAGCTGGCTCAACTGGATGTTTCACGTGAAACAATGAGTTCCCTGAACCTCACTCCCAACGAGGCCGCCCAGCATGGCCTAGCGGTGCGGCTGGATGGGGTGCGG
>JAEKMB010000330.1 GCA_019508105.1 Alphaproteobacteria bacterium | reverse complement strand
TTCGAGCTGCTTGACGCCGAGCGAGATGCGCTCGCGCTCGACATCGATGGAGAGCACCACCGCCTCGAGCTCCTCGGCTTTCTTGAACTTCTTCACCGCCTCCTCGCCGGCCTCGTTCCAGGCGAGGTCCGAGAGGTGCACCAGGCCATCGATGCCGCCGGGCAGCCCGACGAACACGCCGAAGTCGGTGATCGACTTGATCTGTCCCTTCACGCGGTCGCCCTTCTTGTACTCGCGCGCAAAGTCTTCCCACGGGTTGGGCATGCACTGCTTCATGCCGAGGGAGATGCGGCGGCGCTCCTCGTCGATCTCGAGGATCATCACCTCGACCTCGTCGCCCACCTGCACGACCTTGGACGGATGGACATTCTTGTTCGTCCAGTCCATCTCCGAGACGTGCACCAGGCCCTCGATGCCGCTCTCCACCTCGACGAACGCGCCGTAGTCGGTGAGGTTGGTGACCTTGCCGAAGAGGCGCGTGCCGGCCGGGTAGCGTCGCGCGATGCCGACCCAGGGGTCTTCCCCGAGCTGCTTTAGACCGAGCGAGACGCGGTTCTTCTCGGCGTCGAACTTGAGCACCTTGGCGGTGACCTCGTCGCCGACGTTGAGTACCTCCGACGGATGCTTGACCCGCCGCCAGGCGAGGTCGGTGATGTGCAGCAGGCCGTCGATGCCGCCGAGATCGACGAACGCGCCGTAGTCGGTGATGTTCTTGACGATGCCCTTGACCGTCGCGCCTTCCTGGAGCGACGCGAGCAGCGCCTCGCGCTCGGCACCGGCCGTCTCCTCGAGCACCGCGCGGCGCGAGACGACCACGTTGTTCCTCTTGCGGTCGAGCTTGATGACCTTGAAGTCCATCTGCTTGCCTTCGTACGGCGTCGTATCCTTCACCGGACGCAGGTCGACGAGCGAGCCGGGAAGGAAGGCACGGATGCCCTTGGTCATGACGGTGAGGCCGCCCTTCACCTTGCCGGTGATGACGCCCTGCACCTTCTCGCCGTTCTCGAGCGACTTCTCGAGCTCCAGCCAGGCTGCCATGCGCTTCGCCTTGTCGCGCGACAGGCGCGTTGCGCGGAAGCCGTC
>JAEKMB010000081.1 GCA_019508105.1 Alphaproteobacteria bacterium | reverse complement strand
GCGCGCCGACCAGGCGATGTATGTGCAGAAGAAGTCGCAGCGCAGCGCGGCTGAATAGTCGCTTGTCTTTTGCGTCGTGAGTGCGTCGCGCGTGCTCACGCACGCTAGGTGCGCTCCGCGCGACGCTCCTGCTCAGGTCACAAAAACCCTCGCGCCGCGCTTGCTGCAATTAAAACTACTCTCCATGGCCGGGCTTGACCCGGCCATCCATGGTGGTGCAAGTCAGACCATTCATCTGCATTACGCGAATGGTATTCTGTCCGCCCGCGCATGCGCAGCTTTCAACAACAGCAATGCACGGGCCTTTCGATAACCGTTTCGAGCAATCCTGGCTGCGTTGAGATGGCGCTGAGCGCTTTCTATTAACCGAGAAAGCCGCAGCAGATCATCAAGGTTGTCGTTGCTTATCATTACCGTCGCTCCATAACAAAAAACCGCCAGCTTTCGCTGACGGCTCGCATATACGATGACCGATTCTCGCAACTAGTATAAGCTATTCCGCCGCGCTGCGCTGCGACTTCTTCTGCACATACATCGCCTGGTCAGCGCGGGCTATGGCGGTGTCGGGATTGTCGCCCGCCTTCAGTTCAAAGGCGCCATAGGCGAAGCTGACGGGAATGGCATGGCCGTTCCAGCTGGTGGGCGAATTTTCCAGTGCGGCCGCCAGGATGTCGGCCTTCTTCAAGGCCTGTTCCTGATTGGCATGGCTGAGCAGCACGCCGAACTCATCGCCGCCCAGCCGTCCCACGCAGTCGCTCTCGCGCACATGGGTCTGCAGCACATCGGCGAAATGCGACAGCACGGCATCGCCCGCGGCATGGCCGAAGGTGTCGTTGGTGCGCTTGAGATGATTGAGGTCGAAATAGATCAGCGAGGCCGGGGTGTTGTAGCGGCCGGTGAAGGCGATATAGCGGGTCAGCTCGCGCACAAAGGCGCGGCGGTTGAGCAGCGGCAGCATGCCGTCCTGGTCGGCGGTCTTCTCGACATCTTCCAGCCGGGCGCGGGTCTGGGTCAGTTCGCGGCGCAGATTGTCCACTTCGCTCATCAGCCCCATGATGGCGTCGCGCACCTTGGGGGTGAATTCGGTTTCGGGAATGCCCAGCACGCTGGCCGCCGGCGCGACAGAATCCGCCCCGTCCAGGCTGCTGCCGGCTTCGACCCGGCGTGCATAAGCGGCCTGGGCCACGGAGCGTGCCGGCCGGGTGGGGCTGTTGCGTTCGACTTTCATCGCCAATTCGCCTTCTGGCCGGGAAAAGCTAGCGGCCACGCGTTTAAGAATGGGTATCCTTCGCAAGGAATGGTTAACGAGTCTTAAAACGGCTCTTTCTTTGGGCTTTTGGCTCCCTATACTGCGCCGCTTCGCTGGAGCATCCCTATGGCAACCCGAGGCAAAGCCGCTTTTAAACAGTCCGCGTTCCGCGGGCGGGGCCGCCCCGCGGTCGGCATCATCATGGGCAGCCAGTCCGATTGGGCGACCATGCAGGCTTGCGCCCATATGCTGACCGCGCTGGGCGTGGCCCATGAAAGCGGCATCGTTTCCGCCCACCGCACCCCCGACCGCATGGCGTCCTACGCCAAGGAAGCGGAAGCGCGGGGGATCAAGGTGATCATCGCCGGGGCGGGCGGGGCGGCGCATCTCCCGGGCATGGTGGCATCCATGACCAGCCTGCCGGTGCTGGGGGTGCCGGTGGAAAGCCGCAGCCTGAAGGGGCTGGATTCGCTTCTGTCCATCGCCCAGATGCCGGGCGGGGTCCCGGTGGCGACCTTTGCGATCGGGCAAGCCGGCGCCAAGAACGCCGCCTTGCATTCCGCCGCCATCATCGGCCTGTCGGATCTGGGTGTGAAGAAGCGCCTGGATGCCTGGCGCGCCAAACAGACCAAATCGGTTGCCAAGAAACCGAAATGAAGAGCTTGGATCATCCCGTCCCGCCAGGCGGCACCATCGGTATTGTCGGCGGCGGCCAGCTCGGCCGCATGCTGGCGCTGGCGGCGGCGCGGCTGGGGCTGCAGACCTGCATCTATAACGACACGCCCGACGCGCCCGCCTTCCAGGTGACGCAGCAGGCGATGGACGCGCCTTATGACGATCTGGAAATGCTGGCCGGCTTCGCCGAGGTCTGCGATGCGGTGACCTTCGAGTTCGAAAACCTGCCCGCTCATGCCATCGCCCATCTGGCGGAGCGTGTGCCGGTACGGCCCGGCGCCCATGCTTTGGCCATGACCCAGGACCGGCTGACGGAAAAGACTTTTGTGGAAAAGCTGGGCCTGAAGACCGCGCCCTTCTTTGACGTGACCAGTGCCGATCAGGCCCGCGAAGCTTTCGCCAAGTTGAATGGCCGCGGCATTTTAAAGACCCGGCGCTTCGGATATGACGGCAAAGGACAGGCCAAGGTCATGTCCGCCGACGAGGCCGTAAAGGCGTTTGAACGCTTCAAGAGTGCGCCATCCATCCTGGAAGGCTTTGTGGATTTTTCCTGCGAAGTATCGGTGGTGGCGGCACGGGGCGCCGACGGCGCCTTTGCCGCCTTCGATCCGCCGGAGAATATCCACGAACACCATATCCTGCGCCGCTCCAGCGTGCCGTCGCGGCTGAGCGGCGCTCAGGTCGAAGACGCCAAGCTGATCGCCAAGAAGATCGCCGATGCGCTGGACTATGTCGGGGTGCTGGCGGTGGAACTGTTCGTGGGCCGGGACGGCGCGCTCCTGGTCAACGAGATCGCACCGCGCGTCCATAATAGCGGTCACTGGACCATCGAGGCCTGCGCCTGCTCGCAATTCGAGCAGCATATCCGCGCCGTGGCCGGCTGGCCCTTGGGCGATCCGTCCCGTCACGCCGATGCGGTGATGGAAAACATCATCGGGGCGGAAGCCGATGCCTGGGAATCGCTTGCCAAAGGCGGCGCACTTCATTTGTATGGAAAAAAAGAGGCCCGTCCGGGGCGCAAGATGGGTCATGTCACCCGCCTGAAAGGAAAGCAGCCATGAAAGCCATGCTGATCGGCCTTGCCCTTCTGGCCGCCGCGCCCGCCTTTGCCCAGGCCCCGGCCGCGCCCATACAAGCCGCGCCCGCCACGACGTATTCTGTGGAAACCACCAAGATCGGCACCCTGCTGGACACCCCGGCCCTGCTGGTGATTTTCAAGAAATACCTGCCGGAGATCGTGGCGAATCCGCAGGTGGACCAGGGTCGGGACTTGACCCTGCCGGAAATTGTGCAGTATGTGCCCGACATCGTGACGCCGGAAAAGCTGGCCGCGATGGACGCCGAACTGAAAGCCTTGCCGTGAACACCTTGAAGACCAAGCGCACGACTATCACCGAGCCTTATGGGGCTGGGATCGCGCGCGCTTGAAACCAAGGCCACGCCGAAGACCCAAGCCCCGCCCAAACCGGACGGGGCTTTTTTATTGCCTGAAGGAACAGAAGATGAAGAACAAGAATGTTGCCATCGTGGGCGCCTCCGGCGCCGTGGGGCGTGAATTTGTCGGCTGTATCGAGAGCCGCGGGGTGCCGCTGGCCTCGCTCAAGCTGCTGGCCAGTGCGCGTTCTGCCGGCAAGAAGCAGAACTTTCGCGGTCAGGAGCTGACCATCCAGGAACTGACCGAAGACGCGTTCAACGGCGTGGACATCGCCCTGTTCGCGGCCGGCGGCAGCATTTCCAGAAAGTTCGCG
>JAEKMB010000080.1 GCA_019508105.1 Alphaproteobacteria bacterium | reverse complement strand
CTTCCAGGAATTCATGATCATGCCGGTGGGCGCGCCCACCTTTCGCGAGGCGCTGCGCATGGGGGCGGAAATCTTCCACACTCTGAAAAAGTCGCTGCATGATGCCGGCCACAATACCAATGTCGGCGACGAAGGCGGTTTCGCCCCCAATCTGAAATCCCCCGATGAGGCGCTGACCTATATCTCCAAGGCGGTCGAGAAGGCCGGCTACAAGCTGGGCGAGGAGGTATTCTTCGCGCTGGACCCAGCCTCCACCGAGTTCTTCAAGAACGGCAAATATGTGCTGGAAGGCGAGGGCAAGACCATTTCGCCGGACGAGATGGTCAAGGTGTATGCCGACCTCTGCAAGCGCTATCCCATTGTCTCCATCGAGGACGGCATGGCGGAGGATGACTGGGCCGGCTGGAAGGCGCTGACCGATGCCGTGGGCAAAACCGTCAATCTGGTGGGCGATGACCTGTTCGTCACCAACGTCAAGCGGCTGAAGCAGGGCATCGACAAACACACCGCCAACGCCATCCTGATCAAGGTCAACCAGATCGGCTCGCTGACCGAGACCTTGGAGACTGTCGATATGGCGCACCGCGCCGCCTACAAGGCAGTGATGAGCCATCGCTCGGGCGAGACCGAAGACGCGACCATCGCCGACCTCGCCGTGGCGACCAATTGCGGGCAGATCAAGACCGGATCGCTGGCGCGCTCCGACCGCCTGGCCAAGTACAATCAGCTGCTGCGCATCGAGGAGCAGCTGGGCGATACCGCAGTTTATGCCGGACGCTCTGTTCTGCGCGGTTAGGCGCGGTCCATATCCGACGGCAGCGGTGGCGTCGGACGGGGATCCGGCGGGATGGGTTTGCCGCAGGCGCCGTCCAGGCGGCAGCGTTCCAGCAGGCCATGGCCTTTCAGCTGCATCACCAGGGCCTGCAGCACGGGGCTGGGCCGGCTGATGGCATAGAGGGACGCACCCATCACAAAGGCCGTCAGAAACCAGAGGATCGTCACCATCGCCCGCATGCCGAAACCATAGCCCATTTGCCCGCAAGTCTTAACAGTGCCCGATCTAAGTTCCTTGAATCCTTAACTGAATCCCTCTTGACGCCGCGAATCAGTGTGTGATTCGTTGGGGGAATGCGAATCAAGCGTTCGGTCAGCCGTTTCTTCCTCGCTCTCATCGTTCCGGCGGTCTCCCTGGCGGTGGTCAGCTACTTCGGCGCCTATGCCATCTGGGGCAATCGCGGCATCCTTTCGCTGGAAGACACCCAGGCCCAACTCGGTATCCAGCAGCAGCAGCTTTCCGAGCTTCAGGCCAACCGCGCGCGGCTGGAGCATCGCATCGCCCTGATGGAAAAAGACGATCCCGACCTGGTCGAAGAACTGGCGCGCACCCAGTTGATGGATGGGGGCCCCAATCAAGTGGCCGTGCCGCGCGCGGGCCATTAGGCCGCTTTCCGTATTTCCTTACATACCATTGCCGCAACAAGATTGCCGGCCTTGCGAACGGTGTTCGGAAGTGCAGCGCAATAAAATAACAATGTTCTTGCCAAGTCGCTTGGGGCTTGCAACAACCGTTTTTTCAGCTTCCGAAAACCGAAAAAAACGGCACCCAACTCCATGCCAGAAGCCGCCAAAAGCAACTCTGAATCCCTCAAAAAACTCTATCACGACATGCTGCTGATCCGCCGCTTCGAGGAACGGGCGGGACAACTTTACGGCATGGGTCTGATCGGCGGCTTCTGCCATCTGTATATCGGCCAGGAAGCGGTGGTGGTGGGGCTGATGGGCGCTGCCAAGCAGGGTGACCAGCAAATCACGTCCTATCGCGACCATGGCCATATGCTGGCGCAGGGGCTCGATCCCAAGGCGGTGATGGCCGAGTTGACCGGGCGCTCCACCGGCCTGTCGCGCGGCAAGGGCGGCTCGATGCATATGTTCTCCAGCGAAAAAAAATTCTATGGCGGTCATGGCATCGTCGGCGCCCAGGTGCCGATCGGTACCGGCCTGGCCTTCGCCAACCAGTATCGCGGCAACAAGGCGGTGAGCCTGACCTATTTCGGCGACGGCGCCGCCAACCAGGGCCAGGTCTATGAGAGCTTCAACATGGCCGAACTGTGGAAGCTGCCGGTCATCTATGTGATCGAGAACAACCATTATGCCATGGGCACGTCGGTGAAGCGTTCCAGCGCTGTGTCGGACTTTTCCAAGCGCGGCTCGTCCTTCGGCATTCCCGGCATCAATGTGGACGGCATGGATGTGGAAGCGGTGCAGACCGCCGGCGCCGAAGCCATGGAATATTGCCGTTCGGGCAAGGGCCCCATCATTCTGTCGATGAATACCTACCGCTATCGCGGCCATTCCATGTCCGACCCGGCCAAATATCGCAGCAAGGACGAGTTGGCGGAGTATCGCGAGAAACGCGATCCCATCGAGAATTTCGGCAAGAAGCTGATCGATCGCGGCCTGGTCAATGAACAGGACCTCAAGCAGATGGATGCCGAGGTGAAGAAAGTGGTGGTGCAGGCCGCCGAATTCGCCACCGAGAGCCCCGAACCGGGCGTGGAAGAACTCTATACGGATATTTACGCCTGATGAGCACCGAGATCCTGATGCCCGCGCTGTCGCCCACCATGGAGGAGGGCAAGCTCTCCAAATGGCTGGTGAAGGAAGGCGACACCGTCAAGTCCGGCGATATCCTGGCCGAAATCGAAACCGACAAGGCCACGATGGAATTCGAGGCGGTGGACGAGGGCAAGATCGGTCAGATCCTGGTGGCCGAAGGCACCGAGGGGGTGAAGGTCAATTCGCCGATCGCCACCCTGCTGGCCGACGGCGAGGCGCCCGGCGCCGCGCCGGCCAAGAAGGCCGCGAAAGCCGAGGCCAAGTCCGAAGACCCCAAGTCTGTTGCCGACAAAGGCACGCAAAAGTCCGAGACGCCAAAATTCCAGGCGCCTTCCGATCCCGAAGTGCCTGAAGGCACCGAGATGGTGATGACCACGGTGCGCGATGCCTTGCGCGACGCCATGGCCGAGGAATTGCGCCGCGATGAGCTGGTCTTCCTGATGGGCGAGGAAGTCGCCGAATATCAGGGCGCCTACAAGATCAGCCAGGGCCTGCTGGACGAGTTCGGCGCCCGCCGCATCATCGACACGCCCATCACCGAGCATGGCTTTACCGGCCTGGCGGTGGGCGCGGCCTTTGACGGCCTTAAACCCATTGTGGAATTCATGACCTGGAATTTTGCCATGCAGGCGATGGACCAGATCATCAACTCCGCCGCCAAGACCCGCTACATGTCGGGCGGCCAGATGACTTGCTCCATCGTGTTCCGCGGCCCCAACGGCGCCGCCGCCCGCGTCGCCGCCCAGCACAGCCAGGATTATGCCCCCTGGTATGCCTCCGTGCCCGGCATGAAGGTGATCGCGCCTTACTCCGCCGCGGACGCCAAGGGTTTGCTCAAGGCCGCGATCCGCGCCCCGGCAGCGACGTCACCATTGTCAGCTATTCCATCACCGTGGGCCAGGCGCTGGAAGCCGCCGAGAAGCTGGCGGAAGAGGGCATCGATGCCGAAGTGATCGACCTGCGCTCCTTGCGGCCGCTGGACATGGATACGGTGCTGGAGAGCGTAAAGAAGACCAACCGCATCGTCATGATCGAACAGGCCTGGCCGGTCTGTTCCATCGGGTCGGAAATCTGCAGCCGCGTGGCGCTGGACGCATTCGATTATCTGGACGCGCCACCTACCAAGGTCTCGGGCAAGGATGTACCGATGCCTTATGCCGCCAACCTGGAAAAGCTTGCGCTGCCCACGACCCTCGACCTGATCGAGGCCGTCAAAGCCGTCTGCTACAAGGCTTAAGCACATGGCCACCAACATCCTGATGCCTGCGCTGTCGCCCACCCCCTCTGTTGTCATGGCCCGGCTTGACCGGGCCATCCATCCGCCGCGCGTCCGCGCGGCGAGAAAAAGTTGGATTCCCGCTTTCGCGGGAATGACAAGCGGGAGCGTATAATGGCGACAAATATTTTGATGCCCGCGCTTTCCCCGACGATGGAGGAAGGAAAACTCGCCAAGTGGCTGGTCAAGGAAGGCGATACCGTCAAGTCCGGCACCATCCTGGCCGAAATCGAGACCGACAAGGCCACGATGGAATTCGAGGCCGTGGACGAAGGCAAGATCGGCAAGATCCTGGTGCCCGAAGGAGCTGAGGGCGTGAAGGTCAATGCCCCCATCGCCGTGCTGCTGGATGAGGGCGAGAAGATGGGTGACGCGCCCGCCGCCGACATTCCCGCCGCCATGAAAGAAATTGCGGAGGCGGTGAAGGGTGAGGGGCATGCTGCCTCGAACGCGCCGAGGGGTGATGCGCCCAAAGCGGCGCCTGCCGCGCCAGCGGCGAAAGCCGATGGCGGGCGCATCTTCGCCTCGCCGCTGGCCAGGCGCATCGCCGCCGCCAAGGGCGTGGACCTGTCCGGCCTCGCCGGCACCGGCCCGCGCGGGCGTATTGTGAAATCCGATGTTGAGAACGCCAAGCCGGGTGCGGCCAAGCCCGCTGCCGGCGCCCCGGCTGCGGCCGGCGGCGGCGGTATCCCCGGCGTGGCGCCGCTCCCCGATGCGCGGCTGCTTTATCCGGCGGGCTCCTATGAAGAAACGCCGCACGACAATATGCGCAAGGCGATCGCCAAGCGCCTGACCTCGGCCAAGACGCTGATCCCGCATTACTACCTGACGGTGGATTGCAACCTGGATGCGCTGATGGCGGTGCGCGAGAAGATGAATGCCGCCGCACCCAAGGGGAAGGACAAGGTCCCGGCCTACAAGCTCTCGGTCAATGACTTCATCATGAAGGCCTCGGCCATGGCCCTGATGAAGCATCCGGACGTCAACGCTTCCTGGACCGACACCGCGATCCTGCGCCACAAGGACGCCGATGTCGGTGTCGCGGTGGCGCTGGATTTCGGCCTGATCACCCCCATCATCTTCAAG
>JAEKMB010000079.1 GCA_019508105.1 Alphaproteobacteria bacterium | reverse complement strand
GCTATGGGCGGGATTGCCGCTCATCACCTGTGCGGGGACTGCGTTCGACGGACGGGTCGCTGCCAGCCTGCTGCACACCATCGGGCTTTCCGAATTGGTGACCCATAGCCTGGAAGAGTATGAGGCGCTGGCGTTGACACTGGCGCGCGATCCGGTGCGGCTGGCGGCGTTGAAGGTGCAGCTTTCGGCCAACCGCCTCTCCAGCCCGCTGTTTGATACCGCGGCTTTCTGCAGCGCCATCGAAGCGGCCTATCAGCGCATGGTTTCGCCCGACAACTTGCTCTAGGCGCTTGATTTTGTTTCAATTGCGCCAAGGGCGGCAGCAAGACCGCCGCCATATCCAAGGGGAAAGCGTATGCGTCATTTGTGGTGGCTTTTGGTGCCGGTTGGCGCAGGCTTGGCCGCGTCGCCCGCCCAGGCACGGCCACGCGACGAGGCGCTGTCGGGTGCCTTTCGCTGTGCGGTGATTGCTGACTCCCGGCAATGGCTGGATTGCTATTACGGCGCCGCCCAGCCGGTGCGCGCCGCGCTCGGCATGCCGCCGGCGCTGCCGGCCCAGGTCAAATTGGCCACCACGCCGCCCGCAGGAGGCACTCCGCGCGATGAAGCGGCGCGCGATGATGTGATGACCGGCGCGGCGGCCTGCAACCGCGTGGCGGGCGATCGTCCCTGGCTGGATTGCTATTACGGCGCCGCCGCGCCGATGCGCGTCGTGCTGGGACTTGCCCCGGCCAAGCAGGCTGCGCCGCGGCCGGCGCCGCCGCTGGATTATGTGCCGCCGCCGCGCGCGGTGGTGACCGCGCCCGCGCCATCCGGCCCCCCGCCCATGCCGCGTCGCCGGGACGGGCTGCTCAACGGCATGTTCAATGACATCAAGCCGATCGTGCGCAACATGGCGATGCAATCCTTCACCCTGGACCGCCAAGGCTCCTTCACCGTCACCTTGGCCGATGGCCAGGTGTGGAAGCAGAATGACGAGGATGAAGTGCATCATCCCTCCCATTGGGGCCAAGCCGGACCTGACAAAAAGGTGACCATCGCGCCCGATGCGATGAACACCTACACCATGACGGTGGTGGGACAGCAGCGCATGTATAAGGTCCACCGCATCCGCTAGCCCGAACTACACCCTGGCGCGCGCGTCATGCTTGGCCAGCCGTGCCAGCAGGTAATCCACCTCGGCGCGGGTTTCGGCCGAGAAGGCGGGCGCGGGTTTGCGCATCGTCGCGGTGCTGAGGATGCCGCGCTTCTGCAGGACATATTTGCGCACCGCCAACCCCACGCCGGGCTGATGGTCATAGCGCAGCAGCGGCAGATGGGCGTCGAACAGGTCATGCGCCGCGTCGCGCTTGCCTGCCTTGTTCAGCGCCACCATTTCCACCAGCATGTCCGGAAAGGCATAGCCGGTATTGGCGCCGTCCACGCCGCGGTCCAGCTCGAAATCGAAGAACAGCCCGTTATTGCCGATCAGGATGGAAATCCTGCGCATCGTGCCGTCCTTTTCCCAGCCGCGCAGGGTGGTGATCTTGTCCAGTCCCGGCCAGTCCTCATGCTTGAGCACCGCCAGGGAGGGGTTTTCCGTCACCACTTTCTTCACCACGCCATCGGACATCACCACGCCGGTGGAGTGGGGATAGTCCTGCAGCACCCAGGGAATGTCGCTGCCGATGGCTTCCACGGCACTGCGGAAATAGCCGGTGATCTGGTCGTCGGTCTTGAGGCCCGCAGCCGGCGCGATCATCACGCCGGCGGCGCCCATCTCCATCACCTTGCGCGACAGGGAGCGCATGGCGGCGAAACCGGGCGCCGAGACGCCGACGATGATGGGCTTGCCGCCGGCGCGCTTGATCACCCGCTCAGCCAGCGCCAGCGCTTCCTCGGCGTCCATCTTGGCGGCTTCGCCCAAGACGCCCAGGATGGTGAAGCCGTTGCAGCCGGATTCGAAATAGAAGTCGGTCATGCGGTCCACCGAGCTCCAGTCGATGGCGCCGTCCTCCAGGAAAGGCGTGGGGGCGATGGAATAGACGCCGGAGGCGGTGGTATCGAGTTTCATGGCAGGCCCTGTTCACATTCGCGGATTTGGGCTTTGAAATACCAATAATATCAGGCCGGCGCCACCGGCGGGCATTGACGCCCCCCGTGTCCGGCCTAGACTTTTGGCTTGGGCGATGGAACGGCGGCATCCGACCGCCGGCGGCGCCTCTGAAGGGGAATGGTCATGCAGATCTCCAGATCGCGGCTGGCGGCCGGCCTGATGTTGTCGTCAGCGCTGGCGCTGGGCGGCTCAGCCCTGGGGCAAGGCCAGCAGGCCGATGTGCTGATCACCGGCGGTACAGTTTATGACGGCTCCGCCGCCAAGTCCTTCACCGGCGATGTGGCGATCACCGGTGACAGAATCGTTTATGTCGGTCCCAAGGCCCCCATGGCCGCCAGGCGCACCATCAATGCCAAGGGGATGATCGTCTCGCCCGGGCTGATTGACGCCCATACCCATGCCGATCGCTTTGTCGATGCGCCCGACAAGTCCCAGCGCGCCAATCCCGCCTGGACCATGCAGGGCGTCTCCACGGTGTTCATCGGCGTCGACGGCTCCGGTCCGCCGAATCTCACAGCCAAGTTCGACGGCTACAGCAAGGCCGGCATCGGCACCAATATCGTGTCCTATGTCGGTTTCGGCAATATCCGCAAACAGGTGATCGGGGATGCGGCGCGCGTGCCCAGCCCCGAAGAGCTGGCCAAGGAGCAAGCGCTGGTGGTCAAGGGCATGTGCGAAGGCGCCATCGGCTTTTCGACGGGCCTGTTCTATGCGCCGCAGAATTTCGCCAAGACCGATGAAGTGGTCGCGCTCGCGAAAGAGGCGGGCAGACGCGGCGGCATCTATGATACGCACCAGCGCGATGAATCGACTTATTCCATCGGTCTGATCGCCTCAACCAAGGAAGTGCTGCAGATCGGCCGCGAGGGCGGCCTGCCGGTGCATTTCTCCCACATCAAGGCGCTGGGCCATGACGTGTGGGGCAAGTCCGCCGATGTCATCAAGCTGATCAACGATGCCCGGGCCGCGGGCCAGAACGTCACCGCCAACAACTATCCCTGGCTGGCCTCCAACACCGGGCTGGACGCGGCACTGGTCCCGCGCTGGGCTTCGGACGGCGGTGCGCCCGCCATGCTCAAGCGCTTCGATGATCCGGCGCTGATGGCCAGGATCAAGACCGAGATGGCCAAGAACCTGGACCGGCGCGGCGGAGCCCAGACGATCCTCATGTCCGCTGCGATCTCCGATGTCGACAAGGTTGCGTCCGCCCCGCCGCGGCCCTGGACCGGCAAATACTTGTCGGACATTGCCAAGGAGTGGAAGATGGACCCGCTGGACGCCGCCATCCGAATCTTGCGCGAAACCAAGGGCCACGCTTCGGTGATTTCGTTCAACATAAACGAAGCCGACCTGGAGAATTTCATGAAGCAGCCCTGGGTGGTGACCAGTTCCGACGGCAGCGCCGGCCATCCGCGCGAATACGCCACCTTCCAGACCAAATACGCGGTCTATGTGAAACAGAAGCATGTCATCGATACCGGTTTCTTCATTCGCCATTCCACCGGCTTGACCGCCGATATCTTCAAGCTGGACCGGCGCGGCTATTTGAGGAACGGCTATTACGCCGATTTGCTGGTGTTCGATCCCGACCACTATGTGCCCAAGGCCAATTATGTCCATCCCGCGGTCCTTTCCGAAGGGGT
>JAEKMB010000122.1 GCA_019508105.1 Alphaproteobacteria bacterium | reverse complement strand
ACCCTCAGGCCGGGCGAGGAGCGGATTGTTGCGCGCCGCCTGAAGCAGGAATTGCAGGCCGCCGTCTAGAGGCGGGCAAACCTGCTATCTTCCCCTATGCTGTCCGCATGTGATCCGGGAGCCTGGGAAAGTCATGGCCAAAGTTCTGAATTCCGTCGCCGACGCCATCGGCAACACGCCGCTGGTCCGGCTGGACCGGCTGACGCGGGCCGCCGGGGTGAGCGGCACCATCCTGGCCAAGCTGGAATATCTCAATCCCGGCTTTTCGAAAAAGGACCGCGCCGCGCAAGGCATCATGGCCGAAGCGATGCGCGCCGGCACGCTTCTGCCGGGGCAGACCGTGGTCGAGCTGACCTCCGGCAATACCGGCACCGGCCTTGCCATCCTCTGCGCGATTCTGGGCCATCCTTTTGTGGCGGTGATGTCCAAAGGCAATTCCGGAGAACGGGCGCGCATGATGCGGGCGCTGGGCGCTGAAGTGGTTTTGGTGGACCAGCTGCCGGACTCCGAGCCGGGCCAGGTGTCGGGCGGTGACCTGGCGCTGGTCGAACAGGCGGCGGTGGCGGTGACCCGCGAGCGCGGCGCCTTCCGTGCCGACCAGTTCCGCCGCGACGGCAACTGGCTCTCCCACTATCAGGGAACGGGACCGGAGATCTGGGAGGCGGCGGGCGGCAAGCTCGATGCCTTCCTGGATTTCATCGGCACCGGCGGCACCTATGCCGGCGTCACCAAGGCGCTGAAGGAACGCAACCCCGGGGTCCAATGCTTTGTGGTGGAACCGCAAGGCGCGGCCGCCGTGGCAGGCCAGAAGATTACCGATCCGCGCCACCCCATCCAGGGCGGCGGCTATGCCATGGGCAATCTCGATTTCCTGAAGGACGTGCCGGTCGATGGCTATCTGCAGGTCTCGGGCGATGAGGCCCGCGATGCGGCGCGCCTGCTGGCCCGCACCGAAGGCATTTTTGGCGGCTTTTCCTCCGGCGCCAATATCGCCGCGGCGCTTGCCTTGCTGGCCGGTTCGCAAGCCGGAAAAACCATTGCCGTGGTGATCTGCGATTCGGGGCTCAAGTATCTCTCCACCGACCTGTGGGGCGGCTGAACGCCCGGCTTCGCGCCTGGCCGGACTCGGACTAGGCTTGCCCGGTTGACACGCGCGCGGACCGGTCGCGATGTGAAACCGGATTGATCATCAACCCAAGCTGGAGAACACCGATGACTGCTTCCTGGAAATTTGCTTGCCTGGGCGCCGGCCTGGCGCTTTGCGTCTCTGCCCTGCCGGCCGCCGCCCAACGCATCGTGCCGCCGGGCCTCACCACCTTTTATTTCAGCGGCACCACCGCCGATCCGGTCAATCCCGCCATTCCTGCCGGCAGCCCGGGCCGCATGGGCGACACCGTCCAGCAGGCCGACAACATCCTGAACAAACTGCAGACCATGCTGGCCGCCAAGGGCCTGGGCTTCGGCGATGTCGTGGCCGCTCATGTCTTTCTGGTGGGCGATCCCGCCAAGGGCGACCAGATCGATTTCGCCGGGCTGAACGGCGAATGGGCCAAGCGCTTCGGCACGCCGGAGCAGCCCAACCGGCCTTCCCGCTCGGCTCTCCAGGTCCGCTTGCCGACCCCGGGCGCGCTGGTCGAAATCGAGTTGACCGCCGCCAAACAGATGCCTTGAGCCGCCCGCCTCACTCCTTCGCCTTCAGCGCCTGATTCATCTGATATTGAATCTCGCGGCGCTGACCGGCGAAGGTGGTGGTGGCGGTGATCTTGTAGAGCGCCCGCAAATAGGCCAGATCGCCCGAGGTGATGCTGTCGCCGGCCTGGCGGCAACCGGCCACCAGCAGATTCAGGATACTGGGCATGTCCTGGCAGGTGTCTGACGGCTGGATCTGCGCCAGCGCCAGCATGGCGATATAGTCACCCACGCTGATGATGTCGCGGCCCAGAAGCTTGCTGGTATCGGCGACGATCATCACATTGCTGAGGACGCTGGAGACGCCGTCGCCCAGCCGGTTGCCGGTCACGTTGGTCACCGCGGCATCGGGCATGTACATTTCCAGGATGTCGGGTGGGCCAGGCATGCCGGACGGTGGAAGCGCGATGCTGAGATGCACGCCCCCCTTGCGGCCGCCGTCCACGATCGGATTGCCGCGCGCATCCACCGTCGCGGTGCTGTACCAGGACTGGATGGGGCGCGTGGCGGTGGCCAGTTTGTCCGCCTGGGCACTGTTGTCGTAATAACCCAGCAGCACCGGATGCATGATGCGGACATTGTCCAGCAGTGCCTGGGGCTGGGCGGTGAAGATGATCTCGATATTGCCGGGACACGGCTGTTTGGGGTTCACCGGCATGCCCGCCTGGGCGGCGATATCCTTGAGCCGCTGGGTGAGCCGCGCGGCGGAGTCCGGCGGCAGACCGACGGTGATCGGACAGATGCCGTCCTTCCACCGCGCCAGCTTGCCGGCCACCCGCGTCGGCACCGTCAGGCTTTCGACGAATTTGCTGACGGCTTTTTCCACATCCTTGATCCCGGTGACGGTCAGGTTCTCGATGGGCGCGGCGGGGGGCGGCCTGGTGTCCTGGGCCAAGGCGGCGCCCCCCAGCACAAGCAGGGCACAGAAGGGCCGCAGCGCGCTCAATGACAGACCGTCATGCCGCCGCCGTTCGAGGCGCCGCCGCCGCTGGAACTGCAATTCAGCGGCGCCACGTTGGTGCCCAAGGGATCGGGAATGATCTGGCTGCCATCGGCGCTGATGTCCTGGCCGTTCTTGCGCAGCAGCGCCCATTGGCTGTTGGTCTTGCAGACCTGCGGCCCCAGCATGCGCGATGACGGCAGGGGCTGGGCGGGCCGGCAGGTGGTGGCGTCGGGATCGCCGGTGCCGTCGGGACGGCGCGACACGGCCTTGTCTTCGCCCCATGCGGTGGCCGCCAGACAGGCGAAAACCACGGAAAACAGAAGTGTTTTGCGGACCATGGGGACTCCTTTTGAACCCGGTATTACCACGGACGTAGTAACAGTTACCACCAACCCTTGACCGAGGGCAAGACCCGGTCCTAAGCTTGGCTCCGGTTCACAAGGAACGGCCCATGGCGCCGCCGAAACTCGGCAAGCTCGAACTCAAGGTGATGGAAGCGCTGTGGGTCCATGGCGCCTCTTCGATCCGCGAGATCCAGGAACGTTTTCCCGCCAAGACGCGCCCTGCCTATACCACGGTGCAGACCACGATCAGCCGGCTGGAAGCCAAGAAAGCGGTGGGCCGCATCAAGAAGATCGGCGGCGCCTATATCTATGACGCGCTGGTATCGCGGGAAAATGCCCAGAGCCGCTTGATCGACGATTTCCTGGCGCTGTTCGGCGGCCGGGCACAGCCGATCATGGCGCACTTTGTCGAAGCCGGAAAATTGAGCCTGGACGATGTCCAGCAGGTGGAACGGCATCTGCGTCAACTGGCGGGGAGCAAGAAGCCGTGACGCTGTTCGACCATCTCTGGCAATCCACCCTGATCGCGCTGCTGGTCTATGCTCTCACCCTGCTGTTTCGCCGGCAAAGCGCCAGGGTCCGTTACGGGCTCTGGCTGGCGGCGTCGCTGAAGTTTCTGTTGCCCTTCTCGCTGCTGGCCGCGTTGGGACGCATGGCGTTTGTCCATACCGTGCCGGCGGGATCGATGCGGGTTTTCACCAGCATGCGCCCGGTCGTCCTGCCATTTTCCGCCGCGGCGCCCGCCCCCGATCACCTGCCCTGGCTCGGCCTGTTGACGGCAGTCTGGGTGATAGGCGCGACTATCATCGCCGGCGTCTGGCTGCTGCGCTGGGTGCGGCTATGGACGATCGCGCACGCCGGCCGGCCGCTAGCGCTGGCTGTCCCGGTTCCCGTCCGCGCAACCTCCGCCCTGCTGGAGCCGGGCCTGGTGGGCATCTGGCGGCCGGTCATTCTGTTGCCGGAAGGCATCTTCAGCCAGCTTTCCCATTCCGAGATAGACGCGATCCTGGGTCATGAACTCTGCCACTGGCGCCGCCGCGACAATCTGCTGGCGGCGCTGCACATGCTGGTGGAAGCGATTTTCTGGTTTCATCCGCTGGTCTGGTTCATCGGGGCGCGGCTGGTCGAGGAACGCGAGGCGGCCTGCGATGAAAGCGTATTGGCGGGCGGACAGAACCCGCTGGAATATGCGCAAGCGATCCTCAGGGTCTGCCGCTTTTATCTGCGCTCGCCGCTGCCTTGCGCCGCGGGTGTCGCCGGTGCCGATCTGGGCCGGCGGGTGGATGCCATCATGGCAAGACGCGAGCTGGAAGACATGGATGCCGCCCGCAAGCTGTTGCTGACGGGCTTGCTGCTGGCCACGCTGCTGGTGCCGCTTGCCGCCGGCAGCCTGCGCTTCGCACCGCCCGCGCAGTTGGTGCGGCGCCTGGCCGCTTCCCTGTTGCCGCCGGCGCCCACATTGGCGGCAAGGCCGGTTGCCATCGCACCGCCGCATGACCAGGCTGCGCGCAAGCACAGCGCTGCCATCCGGCCGCAAGAGCCCTTTCTGCAGGTGGAAGCCCGTAGGATCCAGGAGCCGGCGCTCCCTGCCGCACCACCGGTGATCTTTGTTCCGTCGCCGCAGCTTCCCGCAGAGTCCCAGCAGGACGAGACGCAGGTGTGCCGCGCACCGCAGCAATTGCCGAACTCGCGCCTGATCGGACCTCAAGTCTGCCTGCCCCAGCGCGAATGGGACCAGCTCAAGCAACGCGATCTGGTGCTGATGCCGGACGGCCAAACGCTGAACGTGTATTATGAAAAGGACCGTTCAAAAATGTCGGACGCTTGTCACCCGCGCGCCTTCGGGACCGTCGTGTCCAGTGTCACTTTTCCGGGAGCCTGTTTCTGACGTGCCGCCCGCGCTCAGGGCTTAGTATGCATGGCGTAACAAAGCGATTTCTGCGCCTGTTTTTGCCGCTACTGGCTGTTGGTTTGGGCGCGGTTCCCGCCATGGCGCAGGTCGAAAGCGTTACCGTGACAGCGGTTCGTGAGAAGCAGATTCAGCAATATGTGGAATCCCATGCTGTGGCATCGCGCGTTGCGGGCAAGCTCGGACGTTGGGAAAGCCCCATCTGCGTAAAAGCCGAAGGCCTCAAGCCCGAACTGCTGGAATTCGTGGTTCGCAGGATAAAAGCTGTCGCCACCCAGATTGGGGCGGCTGTGAACAGCGATCCTTCCTGCGAGCAAAATGTCGAGATCGGTTTTTCCTCCGATCCACAATCGGTGCTCGATTATATCCGCGACAAGCACATCAATTATCTGGGCTTTTACAACAACATGGCCGAAGCCGAGAAGATGGCCCGGATGACCCATCCCATTCAGGCCTGGTATGCCACATTCACCATCGATGCCAGTGGTGAAAGCATATCCGACACGCGGCCGAGCGGCCCGCCCAAGTGTTTCGATCCGCCACTCTGCCGCTTTATGGTTTCGGCGCCGGTTGTTCACTCAACCGGTACCAGGGTGAGCGACGGCTTACGCACCGGCTTCCGGAACGTGATTGTGCTGACCGATCGCGACAGGCTGGCCAAAATGGAGATGGGCGCCGTGGCCGATTATATTTCCTTTCTGGTGCTGGCCCAGCCGCGTTCGCTGGACGATTGCACCGGGCTGCCCAGCATTCTCAATAGCTTTGCGGCGCATTGCACCGCCAATTCGGATGAACTGAGCGTCGCCGACCTCTCCTTTCTTGCGGGCCTTTACCGCATGAATACCGACCGCTTGCTGGCCGGACAAAAAGAACAGATAGCCTTCCAGATGAAAAAGGCGCTGGGAGCGCGGTAGGAGGCAGTGCCCCCATTAAACGCTGGCGCGCGGGCGTGATTGGGGCGCGATTTTTTTACCTCGCGCAAAAATGGTGCCCCCAACGAGAATCGAACTCGTGTTTCAGCCTTGAGAGGGCCGCGTCCTGACCGCTAGACGATGGGGGCCAGCGGGAGGGGGCTTATAGCGGGGCGGAACGCATCATCGCAAGTTCCCTCAGCCGTCAGTCGGGACCGGAACGCCGCGGCTTTTCAGGTGTTAGGGTGTTGAATTCTCAGGCGAACCCGCGCGATGCCGCGTTATTTCTTCAACGTCCGTGAAGGCGAGGTCCTGAACCGTGACAGCGAGGGCCAGGAACTGGCCGATGCGGCGGCGGCGCGCCGCGAAGCCGTCAGCGCCGGCCGGGAGTTGCTGGGCGAGAAACTGCTGCATGGCGGCTCACTGGATGGGCGCATCATCGAGATCGCCGACGAAAAGGGCAATGTGGTGGACCGGATAACCTCCCATGATGTCCTGTTCCGGGACGGCGGCGAATATCGCAACTACCCCGACGACGTCACCCAGTCGGCGCCGGTGAACACCCCGCGCGAATAGACAAAGGCGTTCAGGCTTTCATCACCCTTGGCGCCACCGGCGATCAGCCAAAGGAAATTGTCTTCCGCCGCGCCGGCCCGGTCGGCGATGGAGGGCATCGCCGCACCGCTGGGATGGGAATGATAGCAGCCGATCACCGCCGCGGCCCCTTCGCGCGCCAGCCTTTGTGCCGCCAGATGGTCGCGCGGATCGATCTCAAATCGTTGCGGATCGCTGCTGAGATTGCGCGCCGGATAGAGGCCGGTGACCCGGAACCGCTGACCTTCCCGCGCGCCCAGCAGAAGTCCGCAGCATTCGGCGGGATGCGCGCCGCGGGCTTGCTGCAGGATCTGAAGCCGCAGCGCCTCGGCCATCAGCACCGATGTCATGCCCGCTCCAGCATCATGGCGGACTTGTCTTGATCCGACCTGTCGGCTTGCCGGTGGCAAGGTCGATGATCTCGACTTCCGATCCGGTGGGGGTCTGGACATGCAGCACCAGCTTGCCGGCATCGGTGCTGGCCGAAACAATATGGACGCCCGGCGCCAGGGTCAGGGTCGCCGCCGCGCCTTCCACTGTCCCGGCCGGGACGGCTATGGCGTGTGCCGCCATCATTACCCGGGCCTGGCGGACAAAGCCCCAGATCACCCCCAAAAGAGCCAGCACGAACAGCCCGCTCATGATAATGACGATGACCCATGCGGTCCGGCGGCCGGAAATCGGTCCAGTCGCCGGGCGCAAAGACGGTTCAGGCATGTCCGAGACGGAATCTGGCGGCACGAAACTCTCCCAGGATGCGCGCACCGCGCAGGCGGAGGATGCGCATGCGGGCTGGCGGCTGGACCGTTTCCTGGCCGCCGCCCTGCCCGATTTTTCCCGCTCGCGCCTCCAGCAATTGCTGGAAGGCGGGGCGGTCACAGCGGGCACCGCGACAGTAAAAGACGCCAACCACAGGGTCAAACCGGGCGAACTCTTCACCGTGACGGTGCCGCTCCCCGCCCCCGCCATCCCCCAGGGCCAGGACATACCGCTGGAGGTGATTTACGAAGACAAGGAACTGATCGTCATCAACAAGCCCGCCGGCCTGGTGGTGCATCCGGCCGCCGGCAATCCCGACGGCACCCTGGTCAACGCCCTGATTGCCCATTGCGGCGCCGGCATGCTCTCCATCGGCGGCGAGGCGCGGCCCGGCATCGTGCACCGGCTGGACAAGGACACGTCGGGCCTCTTGGTCGCCGCCAAGACCGAACGCGCCATGGCCAGCTTGGCCAAGCAGTTCGCCAACCACACCATCGAACGCGCCTATAATGCCGTGGTGTGGGGCGCCCCGCGCGACAGCGCCGGGCGGATCGAAAGCCAGATCGGCCGCAGCCCGTTCGATCGCAAGCGCATGAGCGTGCTGCGCGCCGGCGGCAGACACGCGGCGACGCGCTATCAGGTGCTGGAAAAGTTCGGTCCTGTGGAGCGGCCTTTTGCCGCCCTGATCGAATGCCGCCTGGAAACCGGGCGCACCCACCAGATCCGCGTCCATCTCACCCATCTGGGCCACCCCCTGATCGGCGATCCGCAATATGGCCGCAGCAGGACCCCGCCCCGCGGCAAAACGGACGCAGAGACCGCCGCGTTTACAGTGGCCGCGGGTTTCCCGCGCCAGGCGCTGCACGCTTTTGTCCTGGGATTCCAGCATCCTAGCCTGCACAAGACCCTGCGTTTCGAGGCCCCCTGGCCTGCGGATTTTGCGGAACTTGTCGGGGCCCTGCGGGGATTGAATAGGACGTAAGCAGGCTTATTTCCTAAACCGTCGGGGCGTTCAGGCGTTGTTGTTTTTCTCACCTGAACCTCAGCCCGGCATGGAGGGGGAATTATGAGCAGTCGTGGACTTCCCGTCTTGTCGGGCGAAGCCGGTCTTTCGCGGTATCTCACGGAGATCCGCAAGTTTCCGCTTTTGACTCCTGAAGAAGAATACATGTTCGCCAAGCGCTGGAAGGAACATGAGGATCCGGAGGCCGCGCGCCGCCTGGTCACTTCCCATCTGCGCCTGGTTGCCAAGATCGCCATGGGCTATCGCGGCTACGGCTTGCCGGTTTCCGAAATCGTCTCCGAAGGCAATGTCGGGTTGATGCAGGCGGTCAAGCGCTTCGATCCCGATCGCGGCTTTCGCCTGGCGACCTACGCGATGTGGTGGATCCGCGCCTCGATCCAGGAATATGTGCTGCGGTCCTGGTCGATGGTGAAGATGGGAACGACGGCGGCGCAGAAGAAGCTGTTCTTCAACCTGCGCAAGGCCAAGAACAATATCGGCGCCATTGAGGAAGGCGATCTCACGCCTGAGCATGTCGCCACTTTGTCCGACCAGCTGGGCGTGACGCCCACCGAAGTGACCGAGATGAACCGCCGCCTGTCGGGCGGCGACGCCTCGCTGAACGCGCCCTTGCGCTCCGACGGCGAAAGCGAATGGCAGGACTGGCTGGCCGACGACACCGCCGACCAGGAAACCCGCCTGGCCGAACGCGAGGAGATGGGCAACCGCCATCAATTGCTGACCGGCGCCATGAAGGAACTCACCGACCGCGAGCGCGACATCATCCAGGCCCGGCGGCTGCAGGACGAGCCGGCGACCCTGGAAGAGCTGTCGCAGAAATACGGCGTCTCCCGCGAACGGGTGCGCCAGATCGAGGTGCGGGCGTTTGAAAAGCTCCAGCGCGGCATGAAGGCGGCGATGAACACCGCCGCCTTGCCGGCTCCCGCATGACCAACATGCAGGGATAGCGTTTGCGGCGGGTTGGCCGCGCGCTAGTGTTTCTCTTTGATCGAGGGGAACGCCATGAAGCTGAAGATCTGGCAGGTTGATGCCTTCGCCGGCAAAGTGCTGGAAGGCAATCCTGCGGCCATCGTGCCGCTGGAAAGCTGGCTTCCCGCTGACCTGATGCAACGCATCGCCGGCGAGAACAATGTTGCAGAGACCGCGTTCTTGGTGAAAACCGGGCGGGCACCTATGACCTGCGCTGGTTTGCGCCCGACCGGGAAGTGGATTTGTGCGGCCATGCCACCCTGGCCAGCGGCTGGACCCTGTTCAACAAGCTGGACACCGCCCTCAACGAGGTGCGCTTCGCCACCCGCTCCGGCGAACTAATAGTGACCCGCAGCGGCGGCGGCAACGTGATGTCCTTGCCCTCGGCGGACAGCGAGCCCTTCACGCCGCCTGGTGGTTTTGCCGATGCACTGGGCCAGGCCTTGAATAGCGTCCCGCCAAAAGAACTGCATATCAGCGCCAAAGGCGGCGCCGGCGCCAAGGCCTTGATTGCGGTGTGGGAGACCCCGGACCAGGTCAAGGCGCTGAAGCTCGGCGCAACGCTTCAAGATGTGGCGATGCAAGTGGGCGCTGGTTCGGTGCTGACCACAGCGGCCGGCGGCGGCAACCCCTATGACATGGTTTCGCGCTTCTTTGCCCCCTATTATGGCGTGCCGGAAGACCCGGTGACCGGCTCGGCGCATTGCGCCCTGACACCGTTCTGGGCCAAGCGGTTGGGCAAGAAGACCTTGAAAGCGCGCCAGGCAAGCCCACGCGGCGGCGATCTCATCTGCACCGACGATGGCGCCCGCACCATTCTGCAGGGCGAATGCGCGCTGTATCTGACAGGGGAAATTGAAATCTGACTGTCACCGCCAGGGTTTTGTGGCGTAAGCAGGAGCGCGGCGCTGACTATTGCCGGGTGGGTTTATCCCGCATATTGCCCAACGGCTCGTTCTCACCGTCCACACCTTCGCTTCTGTCGGCATCATCCACAATGCCTTCATCGAACATGGCCAGGCCATCTTCCAGGTAATCGCCGAGCAGCGGCAGGCTGAGCAGATATTCGGCGGTGCGGCGGGAATGTTCGGTGCGGGCGGTGTCGATCGCCTCGCGCCATTCATCCAGCGCGTAGGTGCCCCGCCCCAGCCAGGCCAGCGCCACCAGCCGCATACGCTCATCCTCGTTCAGGCTGCGAATCGCGCCCAGCAATTCCTCGCGCACCGGATCATTGGCCTTGTCGGTCAGGACATCGGTCTGGCCGTCATCGGCGGCGTTGGAACCTTCGTCGGGATCGCTGTCTTCTTCCTTTACGTCATATTCGCGCGCCTTGAGGATAATGAAGCTCACCTTGTCCAGCGGCAGGTTAAGCGCGGGCTGGGCCTTGCGGTTGCGGCCGGCAGTGCCTTGGATAAGGGAAGCCATGGAAGTTCCTGAGATTTTTGACTTTTGTAGAACGCATCAACAGGCCGCCCTGTTCCCGCGGGCCTTGGGGTGAATTCTTGCGTTGACGCCGCCGCGCCTCGCGCCTATATCGGCGGCGGGCCACGCCTCCCCAACGAGGTGCTATCATTCTGGAAGGAATGAACCGCGAATGACTGACCTTCGTCCGGCTGTGCGTCCCGCACGGCCTTTTTTTTCCTCCGGCCCTTGCGCCAAGCGCCCCGGCTGGACTCCCGAAGCCCTCAAGGGCGCCCTGGTGGGACGTTCCCATCGCTCCAAACCCGGCAAAGCCAAGCTGAAGGACGCAATTCTGCGCACCAAGAAGCTTCTCGGCCTGCCCGAAGGCTACCGGCTGGGCATCGTGCCCGCCTCCGACACCGGCGCGGTGGAGATGGCGTTGTGGTCCATGTTGGGCGCCCGCCCGGTGGACCTGTTCGCCTGGGAAAGTTTTTCCGAAGACTGGGTCACCGACACGGTCAAGCAGCTCAAGCTGAAGGACGCGCGGGTGTTCAAGGCCGCCTATGGCGAGCTTCCCGACCTCAGGCAATATGATCCCGCCCATGACGCGGTATTCGTGTGGAACGGCACCACCTCAGGCGTGAAGGTGCCGAATGGCGACTGGATCCCCGATACCCGCGAAGGCCTGACCATCTGTGACGCCACCAGCGCCGCCTTCGCCATGGAGCTGCCCTGGGACAAATTGGATGTCACCACCTTCAGTTGGCAAAAGGTGCTGGGCGGCGAAGCCGCGCATGGCATTCTGATTCTCAGCCCCCGCGCCGTGGCGCGGCTGGAATCCTACACCCCGCCCTGGCCGCTGCCGAAAATCTTCCGCATGACCAAAGGCGGCAAGATTGTCGAAGGCATTTTTGAAGGCGAGACCATCAACACGCCCTCCATGGTGGCGGTGGAAGATTATCTCGACGCGCTTGGCTGGGCCGAGAGCCTGGGCGGGTTGAAAGCCCTGATCACCCGCTCCAACGACAATTTGCGGGTGCTGGAAAACTGGGTGCAGGGTTCGAACTGGGCCGGTTTCCTGGCGCAGGATGCCGCCATCCGTTCCAACACCAGTGTCTGCGTCGCCGTCACCGACCCTGCCTTCACTGTTTTGGGCGACGAGGCCAAGCAGGAGCTGATCAAGAAGATGTGTTCCTTGCTGGACAAGGAAGGCGTGGCGCTGGACATCGCCGGCTATCGCGCCGCGCCGCCGGGCCTGCGCATCTGGTGCGGCGCCACCGTGGACAAGGCGGACCTTGAGGCCCTGACGCCCTGGCTGGACTGGGCCTGGGCGCAAGTCAAAGCCTGACCTCACGAGGAGCTGCCATGCCGTTCATTTCCGAAAACGAACTGGAAAAGGCGCTGGTTAAGGCGGCCAAGGAACCCGCCGCGGCGCCCGACTTCTATCGCCTGCTGCTGGAAAGCAATCTCCTGGTGATGGGAACGGCGGAAGGTCTGGAAGAGGCGACCGAGGAATTTTCTCTGTCGCCAGGCGGCAAGTTGAATCTTGTCACCGGACTGAAGGACGGCGCCCAGTATCTGCCGGTCTTTTCCTCCCTGCCGCGCATGCAGGAATTCGTCAAGACGGAAGCCAAGTTTCTCAGCATTCGGGGACGCGACCTGCTGGACATCACCCGCGGCGCGCCGGTGATCCTCAATCCGGCGTCCGAATACGGCAAGGAATTCACCACCAAGGAAATATTGGAATTGCTGGACGGTCCCGGCGCCGGCGTCCCGCAATATGCCCTGGACGAGGAATATCCCGCCGTCATGGTCGAGACCCTGTCCTCGGTGTTCAAGACCCGCAGCGATGTCATCGCCGCCTGGATGATCAAGGTCAATTTTTCCGACCGCGGCGGCGAGCGCCACCCCCTGGTCGGCATCGAAACCAGCGGCGACTGGCCGTCGCTGATGCAGGCCATCG
>JAEKMB010000078.1 GCA_019508105.1 Alphaproteobacteria bacterium | reverse complement strand
GGAACAGGCGCTGGCGTTGATCGCCGAACGTGCCGCCAAGGGCGGCAAAAAGAAGAAGCCTGCCAAGGCCGCGAAAGCGCCCAAGGCCAAGGCCGAGAGAACCAACGGCGCGGAAAAGAAAGCCGCCGCCAAGAAGAAAGCTGCCAAGCCCGCGGCCAAAGCCCCGGCAAAGTCGAAGGCGCCCGAGATGGCAGGCGAATAGGAAAATTGAAGACCAATAAAACTCCCCAAAACACGCGCGCCCTGGATAAGGCACGTGTGCTCGAACTGTTGGCGTCCGGCGCCAACAAGCGCGACCTGGCCAAAAAACTGGGCCTCAAGGGCGGGGGCCGCATCCAACTCAAGCGCATCCTGAAAGAGCTGCAGGCCGACGGCGCGATCCAAGGCTCGCCCAAGCGCGGCTTCACCAAGCCCGGCGAGTTGCCCGACGTCTGCCTGATCGAAGTCACCGGCATCGACGCCGATGGCGAGACTTTGGCCAAGCCGCTGGAATGGAGCGGCGATGTCCCGCCGGCGATCTACCTGATGCCGCCCAAGGAAGGCGGCGCTCCCATGATCGGCGACCGGCTGCTGGCGCGGATGAGCAAGCATGGTGACAGCTATGAAGCCCGCATCATCCGCCGACTGGAGCGGGAAACTACCACCCGGCTAATCGGTGTGCTGCGCGACGCGCCCGCCACCGGCTGGCGGCTGGTGCCGATCAACAAAAAAGAACGCACCGAATATGCCCTGGACAAGTCCGATCTGGGCGGCGCCAAGCACAATGAGCTGGTCGCGGCCGAGCCGCGCAGCGGGCGTATCGCCGGCTTTTCCCGCGTCAAGGTGGTCGAGCGCATCGGCAGCATGGATTCGCCCAAGACCATCAGCCTGATCGCCATCCACGATCACGGCATCCCCACCGAATTTCCGCAAAGCGTGATCGACGAGGCGAAGGCCGCTAAGCCGATCACCTCCCAGGGGCGCACCGACCTGCGCGCCGTGCCGCTTGTCACCATCGATCCGCCCGATGCCCGTGACCATGATGATGCCGTATGGGCCGGCCTCGACGACGATCCCGCCAATCCCGGCGGCCATATCGTGCTGGTGGCCATCGCCGATGTCGCCCATTACGTCACCCCCGGTTCGGCGCTGGACAAAGAGGCCCTGAAGCGCGGCAACAGCGCCTATTTCCCCGACCGGGTGGTGCCGATGCTGCCCGAAGAACTCTCCGCCGATCTCTGTTCGCTGAAGGAAGGCGTCGACCGCCCCTGCCTGGTGGCGCGCATGGTATTCGACCGCTCCGGCCACAAGAAGGGCCACAAATTCCTGCGCGCGGTGATGCGCTCGGCGGCGCGGCTGACCTATGCCCAGGCCCAGGCCGCGTTTGACGGCAACCCGCATGCCGGCATGACAGACACGGCGAAAAAGACGCTGGCGGATGTGTGGGCGGCCTATCAGTCACTTGGCGTGGCCCGCGGCAAGCGCGATCCCTTGAACCTGGATTTGCCCGAGCGCCGTGTGATCCTGGGCGCGGACGGCAAGGTCGCCTCCATCGCCTATCGCGAACGCCTGGAATCCATGAAGCTGATCGAGGAGTTCATGGTGCTGGCCAATGTCGCGGCCGCCGAGGCGCTGGAAAAAGCGCGCACGCCGCTGATCTACCGCGTCCATGACACGCCCTCGAAGGAAAAACTGTTCGCCTTTTCCGACTTCCTGCGCACCCTCAACATCAGTTTCGCCAAGGGCCAGGTGGTGCAGCCCGGCACTTTCAACCGCATCCTGGCTCATGCTAAAGGCACCCCCAACGAAGCGGTGATGAATGATGTGGTGCTGCGCTCTCAGGCCCAGGCCATCTATGATCCAGCCAATATCGGCCATTTCGGCCTGAACCTGGCCAAGTACGCCCATTTCACTTCGCCCATCCGCCGCTATGCCGATTTGATCGTGCACCGCGCCCTGATCCGGGCATTCGAGCTGGGCGAAGGCGGCCTCACCGACCGCGAGATGTCCAATCTGGGATCGGTCGCGGAGCACATCACCATGACCGAACGCCGCGCCATGGCGGCGGAACGCGATTCCACCGACCGTTATGTCGCCGCCTTCATGGAAGACCGGATCGGCCAGAGCTTCGATGCCCGCGTCACCGGCGTCACCCGCTTCGGCCTGTTTGTGCGCCTGGCGGAGTCCGGAGCTGAAGGGTTGATCCCCATCCGCAGCCTGGGTGCCGATTATTTTCACCATGACGAAAAGCGCCAAGCGCTGGTCGGCCAGCGCAGCCGCGTCAGCTATGGCATGGGCGACGCGCTGGCGGTGAAGCTGCTGGAAGCCGCGCCCCTGACCGGGGGCCTGCGCTTTGCGCTGGTGGATGGACCGGAGGAACCTTCGCGCCCCAGCGGCAAGCCGCGCCAGGGCAAACCGTCCAAACGTTCCGGCAAGGATCGTTTCCGCGGCAAAAAGCGCTAAGGCCGGGCGCCATGGCGCGCTAAGCTTGCGCCATGGACATCATCGTTCTGGGCGGTGGGGTGATCGGCGTTTCAACCGCCTGGTACCTGGCCCGCGCCGGTCACAAGGTGACGGTGGTGGAACGCCAGGCCGGCGCCGGGCTGGAAACCAGCTTCGCCAATGCGGGCGAGATTTCTCCTGGCTATTCGGCGCCATGGGCCGCGCCCGGCCTGCCGGTAAAAGCCATCAAATGGCTTTTCATGATGCATCGTCCGCTGGTGATCCGTCCGCGCCTCGATCCGGCGATGGTGGTTTGGGGCCTGCGCCTGCTGGGCAATTGTACCGCCTCGCGCTACCGGCTGAACAAAGGCCGGATGTTGCGGCTGGCCCATTACAGCCGCGATTGCCTGGAGGAGCTGCGGGCCGAAACCGGCATCACCTATGACCAGCGCATGCAAGGGACCTTGCAGCTCTTTCGCACCGAAAAACAATTGGCGGGCGCCGAAGCGGACATCGCCATCCTGAAAGACTTTGGTGTGCGGCATGAATTGCTGGATCGCGACGGTTGCATCCGGGCCGAACCGGCGCTGGCAAGGGTAAGGGGCAAGATCGCCGGCGGCCTTCGGCTGCCCGATGATGAAACCGGTGACTGCTTCATGTTCACCCAAAGCCTGGCGGCTAAGGCTGAGGCGCTGGGCGTGAAATTCCTGTTCGGCACTACGATCCAGAAAATCCACCGCGATGGTGGCGGGATCACCGGCGTACAGGTCATGAAAGAGGGTGCCGAAGAAACCCTGCGCGCGAACGCCTATGTCATGGCCCTGGGAAGCTATTCACCCCTGGCGCTGAAGCCGCTGGGGATCTCGCTGCCGGTCTATCCGGTCAAAGGCTATTCCCTCACCTTGCCGATTGCCGATGCGGGAGGCGCGCCAGAATCCACAGTGATGGACGAGACCTACAAAGTCGCCGTCACGCGCCTGGGCAGCCGCGTGCGGGTAGGCGGCACCGCCGAGCTGGCCGGCTATGATCTCAGCCTGCACGAGCCCCGGCGCAAGACGCTGGAGCATGTCGTCAGCGACCTGTTTCCCGCCGCCTGCGATCTGGCGAAAGGAAAGTTCTGGGCGGGACTGCGGCCCATGACCCCGGACGGCCCGCCGATCATCGGCGCCAGCAGCATTGCCAATCTTTTCCTCAATACCGGGCACGGCACCCTGGGTTGGACCATGGCCGCCGGTTCGGGCCAGGCGCTGGCCGATCTCATATCCGGAAAAGCTCCAGCGGTGGACCTGTCGGACCTGGGGCCGCGGTGCTGATTCCCGTCCCCGGGGCCGTCCTT
>JAEKMB010000077.1 GCA_019508105.1 Alphaproteobacteria bacterium | reverse complement strand
GGGCCCTGCGATATTATGTTTACGTCATAAACAATGCGCCACATTGCGGCAAAAGGCCAAATCGCATAGTCGTTGGGGCGTCACTTTATAGAAAGCGACGCATGTCGCGCCCGGGACGCGCCCAAACTGAACCAGCCCCCGCCAGACGGTGGGTGACGGCTTTTGCGCTGCTGGCCTTCATGCTTCAGGGCCTGGCGGTCCAGACTCATATCCACGTCCCCCTTCAGCCGCTCGCGGCCAAGGCCGCTTCCCTGCCGGAACCTGCGCCGCTCAAGGCGCAAGACCCGATTGACCAGTGCCGCCTCTGCCAGGAAGTGGCCCATGCCGGGATCTTTGTCAGTCCCTCGGCTTCGGCCGCCGCGGTCAGCCTGGCCTTTGCCCTGGCGGTGTTTGCCCCCCTGCCCGCTCTTCCTTCCCACTCCGCCCCAGCCTTTGGCTGGCGGAGCCGCGCACCACCGCGCCGCTAACCGCAAATTCTTATTCGCGTGCGGCGTTTCGCGCCGCTCCGGCACGCCTTGGCGTGCGTTTCCCATTTCGGAGTAGTTCCATGTTTCGTTCCATTCTTCTTTCAGGTGCGGCCGGCGCCGTCCTGCTGGCGGCGGTTCCCGCCCTGGCCCAGGAGGCTGTTGAATCCGTCACCGTCACCGCCCAGAAACTCGCGGCCGCGCGCAACGCCATCCAGACCCAGACCGGCGCATCGACCTACACCATCACCGCCAAGGACATTCTGGCCCAGCCCGGCGGCGACAATGCCCAGCTCAACTCGGTGGTGCTGCAGATGCCGGGTGTGGCGCAGGACAGAATATGGCAATCGCACTGCCGGCATCATCGACATCCAGACCAAGAGCGGCGTGTTCGAGAATGGCGGCACCGTCAGCATGTATGGCGGCAGCCATTCCACCTTGTCACCGTCCTTCGCTTATGGCGGCTCATCGGGGCATTTCAATTATTTCGTCTCGGGCGACTACACCACCAACACGCTGGGCATCGAATCGCCGGACGGCAGCAGCGATCCGCGTCATGACCGCACCCACCAATATCACGGCTTCGCCTATCTGCAGGACATTGTGGATAATAACAGCAGCGTCACAGCGGTGCTGGGAACCTCAAACGCCATCTTCCAGATTCCCAACCGCGTGGGCCTGCAGCCGCCGGGATTGGATGGCACGGTTGGCCTCGGGCCGCTGAACGCCGACAGCGGCAACTTTGTTCTCAACGCCAACGGCGCCACGGCTTTTGCTTCCGAAAATCTGGACGAACGCCAGCGCGAGATCACCCATTACAGCATCCTGAGCTATCTCCACTCGACGGAGAAGCTTGACTATCAGGTGTCCCTATTCGGGCGCTATTCCAGCCTGTTCTTCACGCCCGGCAGCGGCGTGGGAGATATTCTCTATAACGGCCTGGCGCAGACCGCCTACAAACGCGACGTGGCCTACGGCCTGCAGGCCGAAGGCGCCTGGCATGTCTTTACCGGCCACACCATACGCTTCGGCGTGCTCTACCAGGCCGACGACACACTGTCGCGCACCAGTTCTCTGGTGCTGGCCACAGCCCCCGGCCGTGTGGGCAGCCCCAACCGCAATCCGCTTTGCCTTGATCCTGCCCAGACCTGCCAGGTTTCGGCGGTACCGCTGTCCATCGCCGACAATGGCAGCAAGCATGGCTATAATTACGGCCTCTATGCCCAGGATGAGTGGGCTCTTACCGACAAGGTCACTATCAATTACGGCCTGCGCTATGACGCCTTCTCGGCCTTCGATGCCGAGAACCAGCTCAGTCCCCGCATCAATGGCGTGTGGAAGCCGACCGACACCACCACCGTCCATGCCGGCTATGCGCGTTATTTCTCGCCGCCGCCGTTTGAGCTGGTGGCGAGCCAGACGGTTTCGCGATTCGACAACACCACGGCTGCGGGCAGCGGTGGGCCCAACGACACGCCGCGGGCCGAGCGCGCCGACTATTTCGACCTTGGCATGGAACAGAAGCTTGGCAGCGACTGGACGGTGGGACTGGACAGTTTTTACAAGATGTCCAAGAACCTGATTGACGAGGGCCAGTTTGGCGCCCCCATCATCCTGACGCCCTTCAACTATGCGCAAGGACGGCAATATGGCGGCGAACTGACCGTCAACTACAGCCATGGCGGTTTTTCCGCCTATACCAACGCTTCTTATGAACGGGCGGTGGGCAGGAACATCAATTCCAGCCAATTCCAGTTCGATCCAGGCGACCTTGCCTATATCGCGACCCATTATATTCCGCTGGACCATCAGCAGCTGTTCTCGCTGTCGGCCGGCGCGTCCTACACCTGGAACAAGACTCATCTGTCGGCCGATCTGATTTATGGCACGGGCCTGCGCCGCGACGGGGCCACGCCAAACGGGGATTCGGTGCCGGCCTATGTCACAGTCAATTTCGGCATCAGCCAGGATTTCGATGTAGCGGATTTGAAAGGCCTGACGGCGCGCTTCGATATTCTCAACGCCTTTGACGAGACCTATATCATCCGTGATGGCACCGGTATCGGCGTGGGTGCGCCGCAATTCGGCGCCCGGCGCGGGTTCTTTTTTGGACTGTCAAAGGCGATTTAGGCAATCCTTGTCATGCCCGCGCAAGCGGGCATCCAACTTCGGGCGATGCGCTGTACGAAAAGTTGGATTCCCGTTCGTACGCTGGCGCTAGCGAACTCGCGGGAATGACAAAAGGGGCTTAGCCGAAAAGATCGAGCTTCGTGCCGCATACCCGCGCCTCATGTTCCAGCAGTTTGCGCTTGAGCGGCAGACCGCCGCCATAGCCGGTGAGCGAGCCGTCGGCGCCGATCACCCGGTGACAGGGCACGATCAGGGCGATGGGATTGGCGCCGTTGGCCGCACCCACGGCGCGGGCCGCGGTGGGATGGCCGATACGCTTGGCCACGGCGCCGTAGCTGGTGGTGGTGCCGAAAGGAATATCCATCAGCGCCTTCCACACCTTCCTGTCGAACTCCGGCCCTTCCGCCGCCAGTTCGAATTCGAAGTCACGGCGCTTTCCTTGGGCATATTGGCTGACCTGGCGCTGCACGTCCGCCAGCTTGCGGGAATTGTTTTCCGCCTCCGGATCCACTTTGGCGGCGCCGGCGGCGCGCAGGTTGAAACGCAACAGCCGGCCTTCCTCATCGACCCAGGCGGCGAATTTCTGGAACGGGGAATCGATCAGGCTCCAATATTTTTTCATGCCGCTTCTTTCAAATAGGTCCACAGATGCATGGTGGCGAGGCTGCGATGAGGCGCGAAGGCGCTCATCAACCTTGCCGTCTGGTCACTCGCCTTTTCCGCGGCGATGGCAGAGCCTTCGCCGAGGCCTTCGATGTCCAGCCGGCGGTCGGCCACCGCCTGGGCGGCATCCACCAGATAGCGCGCCTTGGAGCGGGAATAGCGCCGCGAGGCCAGATCCTGGATGGCGATATTGGCCACCCCTTCGGGGGTGGGATGGGCACGCATGTTGCCGATCTTCTGGCCCGCCAGCAGTACCATTTCCCGCCGCAGCGAACTGGGTCGAACGCGGTGGGCAGCAGCGGCATGCGTAAGCCCCGGCGGGGCGCGGCAAAGGCGGCATGGCGGGTTTCGAACTGGGTGACGTCCAGGTTCAGTCCCAGCATCCGCAGCGAGGCGGCATGCAGGGCCGCCATGGCTTCGCGTCCCAGCTTTTTTTCCGCATGGACTTTCACCCAAGCCTGGCCCGGTTCGATGCTGATTTCCACTACAGTGGGGCCGTCTATGGTGTGCAGCGCCTTCCAGATGCGATTGCCCTCGCTTTTTTCACTGAGGCCCTCGGGGTCGCGGCCGTGATAGCCAAGAATTTCCTTGGCGCGATAGCCGGCCGGCAGTTGCAGCAAAAACACCTGCGCGCCATCCAAGGCGCGATAGGCACCGGGGGTCATGCGGGTCTGGGCCAGGAACTGGCGATGGAAGACCGATTCCGATTCAAAGCCGGCGCCGAAGCCCACTTCGGCGATCCGGTCCCGGCCCGCCAGCAGCTCGGCGGCGGCGCGCTTCACCCGCATCCGGCGCAGCCACTGCACGGGGGCCAAATGGGCATGATCGCGATAAAGATCGCCCAGCTTGGTCAGGCTGACGCCGGCTTCCCGCGCCAGCGCCCCGGCATCGGCGAAATCTTCCGGCGCGGCGGCGACGCGGGCTGCCAGGCCCTGGAACAAGGCGACATTCTCGTCCTCGCCCTTGTAATAAAGGTCGGGGCGGCAGCGCTTGCAGGCGCGCAGGCCGGCGGCCTTGGCGTTCGCCTCGCTGGTGAAGAGGCGCACATTCTGCGGCTTAGGCGGGCGCGCCGCGCAGGACGGCAGACAATAGATGCCGGTAGTCAGCACCCCGATGATGAATTTGCCGTCGAAACGGCCTTTGCGGGCTTCAGCGCGGTCCCAGGACATTGGTTCGGGTAATTTCATGACCAGACCTTAGCGCGGCTCCAAAAGCCTCGCCTCCCAATTCACCCGTTGAATGTGGGAGGGTTCAGGCCAAAGAAAAAGGGCCGCCTTCGCGGGCGACCCTGATTCTTTGCCGGAAAACAGCCTTACTCGGCGGCCGGCTGCGGGGCTTCCAGTTGGGCAATCGGCTGCTGCGCCGCCTGCTCCGCCTGGATCGCCTTGTCGCGTTCGGTGGCGATGTGGCGCAGGCGGGCGATGGCGCCGCCGGTGCCGGCCGGGATCAACCGGCCCACGATCACGTTTTCCTTCAAGCCTTCCAGCATGTCGACCTTGCCATTGACCGCGGCGTCGGTGAGGACGCGCGTGGTTTCCTGGAAGGAGGCCGCCGAGAACACCGAGCGGGTCTGCAGGCTCGCCTTGGTGATGCCGAGCAGGATGGCGCGGCCTTCGGCGGGCTTGTGCCCGTCTTCGGCGGCCTTCTTGTTGGCGGCTTCCAGTTCGCTGGCATCGACATGCTCACCGGCGATCAGCGTGGTTTCGCCGCCTTCGGTGATTTCCAGCTTCTGCATCATCTGGCGGCAGATCACTTCGATATGCTTGTCGTTGATCTTCACGCCCTGCAGCCGGTAGACGTCCTGGATTTCCTTGACGAGATAGATCGCCAATTCTTCCATGCCCTTGATGCGCAGGATGTCATGCGGCGAGGGATTGCCTTCGACGATATAGTCGCCCTTCTCCACATAATCGCCTTCGCGCACGCTGATATGGCGGCCCTTGGGGATCAGATACTCACTCGGCTCCAGCTTGTCGGACTTGGGCTTCACGATGACGCGGCGCTTGTTCTTATAGTCCTTGCCGAACTCGACAAAGCCGTCGGTCTCGGCCAGCACGGCCGCTTCCTTGGGCTTGCGGGCCTCGAACAGCTCCGCCACGCGCGGCACAGGATGGCGTCCGGCGAAATCGCATAGCGCGCTTCGCCGCCATTGGGCAGCTGGGTGACCTTGCCCTTCTTGTCGAGGATGACGATGGCCGGACGCAGTTCGGGCGCGTTCTTGCCGCCCGTACCGCGGCTGTCCATCACCACCTTGGACGACACGCCGGTCTTTTCGTCCGCCACTTCACGCACCGTGACGCCGAACACCAGGTCTTCATACTTCACGGTACCTTCCACGTCGGTCAGGACCGGCAGGGCGTTGGGGTTCCATTCCGCCAGGCGGTCGCCGCGCTTCACGGTCGCGCCCTCGTCCACCTTCAGGCGTGCGCCATAGGTGATGCGATAGGTGGCGCGTTCCTGGCCCTTATTGTCGGTGATCACGATCTGCATGTTGCGCGACATCGCGATCAGTTCACCATCGGTGTTCTTGACGATGTTGCGGTTCAGGATCTTGACCTTGCCGTCATAGGATGCCTCGATCTTCGACTGGCCGGCAACCTGCGCCGCGCCGCCGATATGGAAGGTGCGCATGGTGAGCTGGGTGCCCGGCTCGCCGATGGACTGGGCGGCGATCACGCCGACAGCCTCGCCGATATTGACCGAGGTACCCCGCGCCAGATCGCGGCCATAGCATTTGCCGCAAACGCCTTCCGGCAGGTCGCAGGTCAGCACCGAACGGACGCGCACTTTCTGGACGTGAGCGGCTTCCGCCTTCTCGGCCAGGTCCTCGGTGACTTCCTTGTTGCGCTTGATGATGACTTCGCCGGTATCCGGATGCTTGACGTCCTCGGCCGTGGTGCGGCCCAGGATGCGCTCGGTGAGCGAGGCCACCACCTGGCCGCCATCGATTTCCGCCTGGACCGTGACGCCCTTCTTGGTGCCGCAATCTTCGGAAGTGATGATGCAGTCATTGGCCACGTCCACCAGGCGGCGGGTCAGATAGCCCGAATTCGCCGTCTTGAGCGCGGTGTCGGCCAGGCCCTTGCGGGCGCCGTGGGTGGAGTTGAAATACTCCAGCACGGTGAGGCCTTCCTTGAAGTTCGACAGGATGGGCGTCTCGATGATCGAGCCGTCGGGACGGGCCATCAGGCCGCGCATGCCGGCCAGCTGCTTCATCTGCTGTGGCGAGCCGCGGGCGCCGGAATGGCTCATCATGTAGATGGAGTTCATCTCCATGACGCGGCCGGTATCCGGATCGATCTTGGGCTCGGAGATCTCCTTCATCATTTCCGCCGCAACCTGGTCGGTGCATTTGGACCAGACGTCGACGACGAGGTTGTACTTCTCCTTGTCGGTAGTCAGACCGTCCTGATACTGCTGCTCATATTCGCGCACCCGGTGACGGGTCTCGTCGATCAACTTGGTCTTGGTATCCGGCACGACCATGTCGTCCTTGCCGAACGAGATGCCGGCCTTGCAGGCTTCGCGGAAGCCCAGCGCCATCAGCGCATCGG
This sequence comes from Alphaproteobacteria bacterium, assembly GCA_019508105.1. Classification (GTDB taxonomy): domain Bacteria; phylum Pseudomonadota; class Alphaproteobacteria; order Micropepsales; family Micropepsaceae; genus Rhizomicrobium. The sequence continues at coordinate 2,314 of JAEKMB010000077.1, read as the reverse complement.
CGAACAGCACGGTCTCCTTCTGGCCGCAGTGACGATACACTTCGTCGATCAGCTGGCTGACTTCCTGCTTGCGCAGCAGGCGGTTGACCAGTTCGAAGGGCACGCGCGGATTGCGCGGCAGGATATCGGCGATCAGCATGCGGCCGGGCGTGGAATCCACCCGGCGGGTGGTCGGCTTGCCATCGGCATCCACCGTCTTGTAACGGCACTTGATCTTGGCATGCAGCGTGATCGCCTTGGAGAACAGGGCGTGCTCGATCTCGCCAATGTCGTTGAACACCATGCCCTCGCCCGGTTCCTTGGCGCGTTCCTGGCTCAAATAGTAAAGGCCAAGCACGATGTCCTGGGTGGGCACGATAATGGGCTTGCCATTGGCGGGCGACAGGATGTTGTTGGTCGACATCATCAAGACGCGCGCTTCCAGCTGCGCTTCCAGCGACAGGGGCACGTGCACCGCCATCTGGTCGCCGTCAAAGTCCGCGTTGAAGGCGGTGCAGACCAAAGGATGCAGCTGGATCGCCTTGCCTTCGATCAATACCGGTTCGAACGCCTGGATGCCCAGGCGATGAAGCGTGGGGGCGCGGTTGAGCAGAATGGGATGCTCGCGGATGACTTCTTCCAGGATGTCCCAGACTTCCGGTTTTTCCTTTTCCACCAGCTTTTTGGATTGCTTGACGGTCTGGCTGAAGCCCTTGGCTTCCAGGCGCGCATAGATGAACGGCTTGAACAGCTCCAGTGCCATCTTCTTGGGCAGGCCGCACTGATGCAGCTTGAGCTCGGGACCGACCACAATTACCGAACGGCCGGAATAGTCGACGCGCTTGCCTAGGAGGTTCTGGCGGAAGCGGCCCTGCTTGCCCTTCAGCATGTCGGCAAGCGACTTCAAGGGGCGCTTGTTGGCGCCGGTGATGACGCGGCCGCGACGGCCATTGTCGAACAGCGCATCCACCGATTCCTGCAGCATGCGCTTTTCGTTGCGCACGATGATGTCCGGCGCCTTCAGCTCGATCAGGCGCTTGAGGCGGTTGTTGCGGTTGATGACGCGACGATAGAGATCATTGAGGTCGGAGGTAGCAAAGCGGCCGCCGTCCAGCGGCACCAGCGGACGCAGTTCCGGCGGGATCACCGGGATCACCTGCAGGATCATCCATTCCGGACGGTTGCCGGAATCGATGAAAGCCTCGACCACCTTCAGGCGCTTGACCAGCTTCTTCTGCTTTTCGCCGCCCGGAGCTTCGGCCACGTCGCCGCGGATTTCATCGCGCAGCTTTTCCAGGTCGATGGCGGCCAGCAGCTTGCGGATGGCTTCGGCGCCGATCTCGGCGGTGAAGCTGTCATTGCCGTATTCGTCCTGGGCCTTGTAGAACTCGTCTTCCGTCAGGAGCTGGCGCTCCTTGAGCGGCGTCAGGCCCGGCTCGATGACGATATAGTTTTCGAAATAGAGCACGCGCTCCAGATCCTTGAGCGTCATGTCCAGGATCAGGCCGATGCGCGACGGCAGCGACTTGAGGAACCAGATATGGGCAACCGGGCTGGCCAGCTCGATATGGCCCATGCGGTCGCGGCGCACTTTTTGCACCGTGACTTCGACGCCGCACTTTTCGCAGACGATGCCCTTATACTTCATGCGCTTGTACTTGCCGCACAGGCACTCGTAATCCTTCACCGGCCCGAAGATGCGGGCGCAGAACAGCCCGTCCCTTTCCGGCTTGAAGGTGCGGTAGTTGATGGTTTCGGGCTTCTTGATCTCGCCATGCGACCAGCGCAGGATCTGATCCGGCGAGGCCAGCGAAATCTTGATGCGGTCGAAGGCCGGGATTTCCTTGGCCGTGCCAAAGACATTCATCAGCTCTTGATTCATACGAGCGTCCTTTCAAAGACTGAAACGGAAGGGCAGTTCCGCTTCTTTAATTCCAAGGTCCCCGCCCAGCGCCGGGCGCGAGGCGGGGATAGTTCATTCGTCCTTCGCGCCTATGTCACAGGTCCATTGACCAGTTCGACATTCAGCGACAGCGAGCGCATTTCCTTGACCAGCACGTTGAACGATTCCGGGATACCGGCCTCGAACGTGTCTTCGCCGCGGACAATGGCCTCGTACACCTTGGTACGGCCGGCCACGTCGTCCGACTTCACGGTCAGGATTTCCTGCAACGTGTAGGCGGCGCCATAGGCTTCGAGCGCCCAGACTTCCATTTCGCCGAAGCGCTGGCCGCCGAACTGGGCCTTGCCGCCCAAGGGCTGCTGGGTGACCAGGCTGTAGGGACCGATCGAACGGGCGTGGATCTTGTCGTCCACCAGATGGTTCAGCTTCAGC
>JAEKMB010000076.1 GCA_019508105.1 Alphaproteobacteria bacterium | reverse complement strand
TGCAAGCATCCTGTGTCCGATATTCTTCGGCTACACGATAGAACTCAGCGGAAGCTGGACGATCGCATTCAGCGTTTCCATCGGTGTCCTGCTGTTGGGGGCGCTGCTCGCGTTCCGGATCCGGCCGGATAAACCATTCAGCGCGGCGGACCGGGCGGACGTCGCGGGCGCATCTGCCTGAGCTAACCGCCTCCCGCCCTGCTTTTGACCCAAGGCGGTCATTTTGGTCGCCTCCAATAAAGCTCTAATAGCCGCGCTTTGGGTCCACCAGGGAGTATAGTTTGTCGCCGGCGATGTAGCGCTTGAGATTCTCGCGCGCGATGATCCACATGTCTTCGCCGCCGGAGGCGGCCTCGGTGTCCACCGCATGCGACGCGGTTTCCGGCGACATGATCAGGTTGGGCGCGCTGAACAAAGGATCGCCGGGCGCCAGCCGGGACGGATTTTCCGGATCCGCCAGGTCCAGCCCGGCGCCGCCGAGCTGCCCCGATTTCAGCGCCGCCACCAGGTCGTCACTGACCACTTCCCCGCCGCTGGCGATGTTGATCAGCAGCGCGCCTTTTTTCATGCGCGCGAACATGGCGGCATTGAACAGGTGCTGGGTGTCTGGTGTCAGGGGCGCCGCCAGCACCACCACATCGGCCTTGCCGACCAGGTCGGGCAATTCGCCGGAAAGCCCCACATAGCTGACCGTGCCCGGTCCCTGGCGGCTGGAATTGCGGGTGGCGATGACCTTCATGCCCAGCCCGTGAGCGATCTCAGCCACTTGAGTGCCGATGCCGCCCAGCCCGACCACCAGCAAGGTGCGTCCTTCGAATACCCAAAGCCGTCCGGGCGGTATCGCGGTCTTGTCGAAATGCCCCTTGGCCTGTTGCAAGGTGTCGATGTCGAGCCCGCGGCCCAACGCCATCATCATGGCGATGGCATGCTCGGCCAGCGGGCGGGTCAGAACGCCCTGCAGATTGGTGATGACGACTGTGCCGTCCAGCAGCTTCTGCGGCACTTCCTGGCGGGCGGCGGTATGTTCGGCCACCGCGAAACAGCCGGCCATAGTGACGCTGCCCTGTTGAATCCAGTGCAGCATCTTGCCGGCGGCAAGGTCGTCCCGGTTGCAGGGAAAGCGCAGCAGGGCATCGGCGTCAGCGATCTCGCGCTTTTTTTCTTCCGGCGTGCGCACGGCAACCAGCTTCACCCCAGGCGCCGCGGCCTGCAGCCAGGCCAGGCGGTTGGTGTTGTTGTCGACGCCCACCAGGATCTTGCGCGGCACCCGCCAACCCCTGATCATCTCGCGCGCCGGTTTGGCGCTTTCCACCAGCCCCAGCTTTTTGGCCATAGCGGCGAAATCGCCGTCCGGAATCGGGGTGCTGACCATCGGCTGCGGCCCGCCCAGATTTGCCGTGCCGGCAATCTGCGCTGACGCCGCGCCGGCCACCAAGGGCGCGGCCAGGGCAAGGAGCAAGGCCTTCCTGTTCAATACCATTTGCGCAGGCGGACCAGGCTGGCATTGCCCACCAGGGTGGAGAATGCCGCCATGTCGGCGGTGGAGCCGTCCTGGTTGCGATAGTGATAGGGGAAAACCATCCTGGGCTTGAAATCCTTGACCCACTTGGCCGCCGCTTCTACCGTTTGGGTATAGGGCAGGTTGGCCGGAATGAAGGCGACATCAATGCTGCGAAGATGCTCAAGCTCCGGCGTCTCCTCGGTGTCGCCGGCGATATAGACGCGCTTGTCACCGAAGGTCAGCACATAGCCGTTGCCCAGCCCCTTGGGATGAAAGTTCATCCGGGCCGGGGTGGTGTTGTACATCGCCACCGCCTCGACCGGGACGGCGCCCAGGGCGCCGGTGTCGCCGTTTTTCATCACCCGGACTTTGGCCTGCAGGGCGGCGGGCATGGCGTCGCGCACATTCTGCGGGGCGACGATCAGGGTGTTGGGCCCACTGACCGCCTCCAGGATCGGCGCATTGAAATGATTGCCATGGATATGGGTGATCAGGATGAAATCGGGCCGCGGCATGGCCTTGTAAGGCGCCGTCACCGCATCGCCTTGCGCCCCGTCCAGCGGCGCGGGATCGATCAGGATGTGCGCGCCCTTATAGGCCAGCATCATGCTAGCGTGATGGATGGGCACGATGTCCACCGGCCCGCCCGATGTCGCGATATGGTCGGAGCCGGCGACCTGCGCTCCGGCCGGAAGCGACAGGGCCAGCGCCACAAATCCGGCCGTCCAAAGGTGCTTTTGCATCATCCCCATCCCCTTGTTTGGTTTGCCCGGAAAATACCCTGAAACATGGCGGTTGCGAAACCCCGCGGCTGGCGTAACCTTGCCGCAAAAATCGGGAGGTTTCGATGCTTTTCACCCGCCGCATTCTCATTGCCGCCGGCGCCCTGGCGCTTGCCGCGCCACAGGGCTGGGCGCAAGGCAAGCGACCGATCGGCATCATCGGAGCCGGCAATATCGGCGGCACCATCGGCGCCTTGTGGGTCAAGGCGGGTCATCCGGTGATGTTCTCCTCGCGCAATCCCGATGAGCTCAAGGACATGGTCGCCGCGCTGGGGCCGCTGGCCCATGCCGGCACCGTGGCGCAGGCGATTGCGTTCGGCGATGCTCTGTTCATCGCCGTGCCCTATGCCGCGCTGCCCCAGATCGGCAACGACAACCGCGCCGCGCTCAAGGGCAAGGTCATGCTGGATGCCTGCAACGCGGTGCCCACCCGCGATGGCGACGCGATCACCAAGGAAGCCGACGAGAACGGCACCGGCGTCACCTCGCAGAAATATCTCGCCGGCACCAGGCTGGTGCGCGCCTTCAATACATTGGGCGCCAAGGTTTTTGAGACGCAAGCCAATCGTCCCGATCCCAAGCTGGCGATCCCCATCGCCGGCGACGATGCCGGCGCCGTGCGTGTCGCCCAGGAACTGGTGCGCGATGCCGGCTTCGAGCCGGTGCTGGTCGGCGGTCTCGCCGCTGCCAAGAGATTCCAGCAGCGCAGCGAAGGCGTCTATGGCGTGCAGGCCAGCGCTGCCGAACTCAGGCAGAAGCTGGGGATGTAGTCTTCATGATTTCGCCGTCGCGCACGGCTTCATATTTGCGGCCGAGCAGCCAGGCGACGGGAAACCACACCACCGCAATCGCGATTCCGAAGACCGCCAGTCCGGCGACGCCGAACGGCAGCACCGCGGCGCTGACCCAGGACGAGGTGAGGTCGCCGAAGCGGTAGACCACGGTGTCGATCACGTTCTTGGCCTTGTACTTGGCCTGCTGATCCACCACGGTGAACAGCATGTCGCGGCTGGGCTTGGCGATGGCATATTCCGAGAAACGCCGCGTCACCTGGATGGCGCCCAGCACCATCAATACCGGTGACAGGGCGACCGCCAGGAATGCGATCACCATGATGACGGGATTGACCAGCAACCCGGTGGTGACGCCGAAGCGCTTGATGAAGCGGCCGGTGCCGAACAACTGGATCAGTAGGGCGATGGAGTTGGTCGCCAGGTCGATGGTGGCATAGGCCTGGGTGCGGGCGGCGCGGCTGGCGAATTCCTTGCTGATCAGGTCGCCGAGCTGGAAATAGATCACCGTGGAAATCCAGGTCATCAGCAGCAGGAACAGGGCGATCATCAGCAGATAGCGGGAGCGGAACAACAGCGCGAAGCCGTCGAACGGATTGCCGCCCAGCCTGTGGTCCAATGTGGTCGGCGCCGCTTCCCCGCCGGCGGCGAGGTTGCGCTTTTCCTTTTCCAGCAGCCGCACCAGGAAAGCGGT
>JAEKMB010000075.1 GCA_019508105.1 Alphaproteobacteria bacterium | reverse complement strand
CAGCACGTCAAGGCCGACATGATCGCCCGCGACGTGCTGGTGGGGGTGCGCCGCACCTTCATCACCCCGTTCGACCGCGGCGACATCAAGGACCTGATCGGCCAGCTCGACGACGCCATCGACCAGATGCAGAAGACCGCCAAGGCGATCACGCTTTTTGAGGTCAGCAGCTTTGAACTGCAGATGCGCCAGATGGCCGACATCATCCTGCGCTGCGCCGAACTGACGGTCGAAGCGGTGAGCCTCTTGGGTTCCATGCGCGACAACCAGGCGCGCATCAACGCCATTGCCGAGGAGATCACCCGGCTGGAGGAACAGGCCGACGAACTCAATGACCAGGGCATCAAGGCGCTCTATCTCAAGCACCGGGGTGGCGATGCCATGCACTTCATCGTCGGCAACGAGATCTACGATCACCTGGAAAAAGTGGTGGATCGCTTCGAGGACGTCGCCAACCGCATCAGCGGCATCGTCATCGAGCAGGTCTAGGCCATGCTCCTGATCGCGGTCCTGATCGGCATCGCCCTGCTCTTCGACTTTCTCAACGGCCTGCACGATGCCGCAAATTCCATTGCCACCATCGTCTCCACCCGGGTGCTGGCGCCGCGCTATGCCGTGGCCTGGGCGGCATTCTTCAACTTCATCGCCTTTGCCGTATTCGGCCTGCATGTCGCCGCCACCATCGGCACCGGCATCGTTTCGCCCCATGTCATCGACGATTCGGTGATCTTCGGGGCGCTGATGGGCGCCATTGTGTGGAATGTGGTGACCTGGCTGGCGGGCATTCCTTCCTCCTCCTCGCACGCCTTGATCGGCGGCTTGGTGGGGGCGGGCCTGTGCAAAGGCGGCTGGAACGCCGTGGTCTGGTCAGGTTTGGGCAAGACCGCCGCCGCCATCGTGCTGTCGCCCGCCACCGGCTTTATTGTCGCCCTGCTCCTGATCCTGATGGTGTCGTGGAGCTTCCTGAAAGCATCGCCTTTGTGGGTGGACAGGGTCTTCCGCCATGTGCAGTTCCTCTCCGCCAGTGCCTACAGCCTGGGCCATGGCGGCAACGACGCCCAGAAGACCATGGGCATCATCGCCGCCCTGTTGTTCGCGCACGGGTGGGAGGGCGGAAAATTCCATGTCCCCTTCTGGGTAGTGATGGCCTGCCAGGCGGCCATGGCACTAGGCACCCTGTTCGGCGGTTGGCGCATCGTGCGCACCATGGGCTCGCGCATCACCCACCTCACGCCCATGCAGGGTGTCTGCGCCGAGACCGCGGGCGCGGTGACCCTGTTCGGCGCCACCTGGCTGGGCGTGCCGGTCTCCACTACCCACACCATCACCGGCGCCATCGTCGGGGTGGGTGCGGCGCGCCGGGTTTCGGCGGTGCGCTGGAACGTGGCCAAGGACATTGTCGTGGCCTGGATTGTGACCATGCCGGCGGCCGGCCTGATCGGCGCGGTGTTCTACTTAGCGGCCGCCGCCTTCGCTTAACATAAGGCGCGGCGCGCCAGCCACCCCGGCCAAAACTTCGCAAAACCCCGGAACCCGCGGCACCTCTGGCGTCTTAACGATTGAGGCAGGTTGGGCCGTAGACGGATCAACCCTAGAATGGACACGACGAATCATGCGGGGTTGCGTTGAAGGGCGAAGCTCTCTTTCGCGAACATGGCAAGCAGGTGGCGGCCTTGTGCTGGCGCGTCTCCCCGAAAGCCGGGGCTGTTCTGGAAGTCCTGCTGATCACCTCCCTCAATTCCAAGCGCTGGATCCTGCCCAAGGGCTGGCCCGAACCCGAACTGACCGCGGCCGAAAGCGCGGCCCACGAGGCCTTTGAAGAAGCCGGCGTCAGCGGCAAGATCAGCCCCCAGCCCATCGGCGCCTATCACTATCTGAAGGAAAAGAAGGACGGCAGCGGGCTTCCCTGCCGGGTGGACGTCTTCGCCCTGGCCGTCGCCAAACAGGCGCAAGATTGGCCGGAAAAAGGCGTCCGGACCCTGGCCTGGGTGCCGCTGGAGCAGGCGATCAAACAGATCGGCGAACAGGGGCTGCGCCCGGTGCTGAAGGAATTTCGCAAAGCCCAGGCGCCGCCAAAGCGCGCCCCGCTCAAGCGCCACGCCTAATCGTTCACCAGATCCAACGGATAGAAAGGTCGCGTCACCTTGGTGAAGGGAATGCGCCGCATGTTCACGCAAGTGGGACCGGGGGTGTCGGCCAGGAGAATGCGCGCCGCGATGGGCGCATAGGAGCAGCGGAAATGCGCCGGTGAACGCACGAACACCAGCGCCGCACTTTCCGGATTGAGGCCCACCGACTTGTGGATGCCCAGATCCCATTCAAAATGGGCGATGGAGCGCAGGTTCAGGCGAATGGAGCCGATCGCCAGCACCACGGTCAGTCCCATCTCGCCGATCATGCCGTTATAGCCGGGACCTTCCAAGAGATAGGTACCGTCGCTGATCACTTTGACCTTGCCGGTCACCGTCAAGGGCTCGCCCAGGCCGGAACGCTTGTGGCCCACCTTCAAGGTCACGGTCTTGCCCACCCCCGCTTTGGCCGCCTCGGCCGCCGCTTGGGCATCGGCGATGGTGCAGATGCAGATGCGATCCGCGCGGTCGGCGCCGGCCTTGAGCAGCGCCGCCAGCACGGCGGTGGAATCGCCGGCTCCGCCGCCGGACGGAGCATCGCCGGCATCGCTGACCACCGTCAGGCCAGGCGAGGACAGGCCGATCCGGATGGCCTCCTCCAGCGGCGTGACCTCGGGCTCAAATTCCTTGCGCCGGTCCCAGGCCATCTGGGCCAGTTTGTCCGCTGCCGCCTGCGCCGCCTCTTTGCTTTGCGCGCACACCAAAGCCGCAAAACCTAGATCCGGGGTGTCGATCCAGGGCTGCACCGGAAACAGCGAGACATGCAGCACCTCGCCGCGGTCTTCCATGGCGCGGCCCTCGGCGACAATGTCGGACATGGGCGGCACACCGGTGCGCGCGGTATCGGGGCTGAACACCATATGGCGCTTGGACAGCGCCATTACCGGCTTCACCTTGCCATTGATCCAGTCGATCAAGAGACGTGCGGCGCGATAGCCGGTCTCATACATGTCGATATGGGGAAATTCGCGATAGGCGATATAGGCGACATCGGGCTGGATCATCGCATTTGTGATATGGCCGTGCAGGTCCAGGGACACTGTGATGGGCGTGCCGGGCACCACCTCGCGCACCCGCCGCACGATCTCGGACTCTGCATCGGGCTCATCCTCGACAATCATGGCGCCATGCAGCGCCAGGAACACCCCGTCGACCGGGCCCGCCGCCTTCAGCCGCTCCACAATCTCGTTCATGAAATAGTCAAAGGCCTTGCGCTCCACCGTGCCCGACGCCATCGCCATGGTGGCCAGCAGCGGCACCGGGGTGGCGCCGGCCTCGCGAATAGCATCCAGCGCGCCGGGGATTTCCAGCCGCCCATTGCCGAAGGCGGTGAGCATGGCCTCGCCGCGGTGGAGATATTGCTCTTCGAAGGTTTGTATCGTGGTGGTGAAGGGCACGAAACTATTGGTTTCCTGCTTGAACTCGGCGACGGCGATGCGCATGGCGCTCTCCTATATGCTTTGCCGGCCGGGAATTGCCGCCAGCAGGGCCTTGGTATAATCGCTGGAAGGACGGGCGAAGATGTCCCGCGTCGGGCCGCTCTCCACCACCTTGCCGTGGCGCATCACCATGACCCGGTGACACACTTGCGCCGCCACCCGCATGTCATGGGTGATGAACAGCATGGCCAGATTCATCTGGCGGCGCACATC
>JAEKMB010000074.1 GCA_019508105.1 Alphaproteobacteria bacterium | reverse complement strand
CTAGGGAACTTTTCACCCGGTTCCGCGTTATCTGCCGGATTCAGACCCAAAGGAATTTTCCATGATCAAGTCATTGACCCGGCTGGCTTCCGCCGCCGCCCTCGCCGCCGTCGCATTTGTCCTTCCCGCCCAGGCCGACGAAAAAGGCGAGCTGTTGCGCCACGCCAACCAGACCGTGAACCATCTGCGCAGCGACCCGGCCTTCGGCACCGCCCGCACCATGCTGCAAGGCGCCGAGGCGGTTTACATCGTGCCCCGGCTGGTCAAGGGCGGCTTCATCTTCGGCGCCGAAGGCGGCGACGGCGTATTGCTGCACCGCACCGGCCATGGCTGGAGCACGCCGCGCTTCTACGGCATGGGCTCGGCCAGCTTTGGCCTGCAGATCGGCCTGGAGCAGGCGGAATTGGTGTTCATCATCAACTCCCGGCGCGCCCTGCGCGGCATTGAAAAAGGCGAGCTGAAGCTGGGCGCCGGCGCCGGCATCACCGTCGTCACCCTGTCCAGCGCCGCCGAAGGCGCCACCACCACCCATGGCGGTGACATGGTGGTATGGGCCTCGGGGACGGGCGCCTATGGCGGCCTGACCTTCAACGGCACCGTCATCAAGCAGGACAAGGACTTGAACGAAGTCCCGGCCACCGGGCCGGAAGCCCAGGCCCTGCGCCGTAATCTTGCAAGTATCTGGTAAAGCCTCCCAATCGGAGTAAGCTTTGGGGCGCATGGGATACCCCGTGCGCCCCAATTCATTGAGCCATAAGAGGAAACCCATGAAGAAACTGCTTCTGCTGGCCGGCGCTGCCGCCCTGCTCGCCACTCCCGCCTTGGCCGACCTGGCCGGCGAATTGTCCACCGCCCAGACCCATGCCGGCATGGCCGCCACCCAGGCCGACATCACCATGGTGCACAAGCACCTGCAGCATGCGGTGAACTGCCTGGTCGGCCCCGGTGGTGCGGGCTTCGACGAGGCTGCCGGCAATCCCTGCGGCAAGGCCGGCGCGGGCGCCATTCCCGACAGCACCAGCGCGGCGCAGAAAGCCAAGCTGACCACCATCGCCGCCTCCGCCAAGGCCGGCGTGGGCAACAGCGACCTGGCAGCTGCGCAGAAGGCCGCCAAGGACACCGCTGACGCGGTTGCGGCTGCCAAGTAAGTCAGTTACCGGAATGAAAAAGGGCCGCTCCGATGGGGCGGCCCTTTTGTTTTAATGCGCGGGGGGCTTTTCCACTCTATTGCCGATCCGCGAGGCGGGATCAGCGAAAGCTCCAGTGGAGCTTTCACCCGCCGAACGCCCGCGTAGCGGGCGATGGGTTAATGCTGCTGGGGCTTCTCAGCCCGATTGCCGATCCAATCCATCGCGGCGAACAGCAACCCCGAAACCACGAAGGTCAGGTGCAGCAGCAGCATCCAGCGCAGCCGCGGCGCGTCCAAGATCGTGCCCGCTTCGGTCAGGCTCATGAAGGCGCGCAGCAGCGAGATGGCGGAGATCGCCACGATGGAGCCGATCAGCTTCATCTTCAGGCCGGAGAAATCCAGGGTGCCCATCCAGCCGGGACGATCCTCGGCATTGTCGGTGTTGATCTTGGAAACGAAATTCTCGTAGCCGGAGAAGATCACGATCACCACCAGATTCCCCGCCAGCGACAGGTCGATCAGCCCCAGCACCACCAGGATCACGTGTTCGGGATCCACTGCCGACAGGTTCATGGCGGCGGGAAAGCCATGGATCAGTTCGGCCACAAAGGCGGCCAACAGCATCAGCAATGACGCCACCATGCCCAGATAGAAAGGCGCCAAGAGCCAGCGCGACTTGAACAGCGCCTGTTCCAGCACCGTCTCGACGATATTGCGTTGATGCATGTCGTGCCCCCGCCTGACCTTTTAAGGCTTCCAGTTCCATAGCCATAAATCGGGCCGAAGACGAGGCAAACCCCTGCAAAAATCCGGCGCCGGCCCTATATTACCGCCATGGCCCACAATAACGGCATGGTCCCCCGCTCCCGAAAGACGCGTGCTCCAAAGGGCATGTCGGACAATGCCGCCAAGTTCCAGGCGGCGCTGGACAAGATGCCTTTGGCCATGGACGCGCCGGAAGCGGCCATCGATCCGGCCTATGTCACCGTCCCCATCAGCCAGTTCGTGCCCCACCGCCCGTCCCGCCCGGAGAAATCCGAGGGCGGCAAGAAGTTCAAGCTGGTCAGCGACTATCAGCCGGCGGGCGACCAGCGCACCGCCATCCCCGAGCTGGTGGCCGGGGTCAATGCCCATGAGCGCGACCAGGTGCTGCTGGGTGTCACCGGCTCCGGCAAGACTTTCACCATGGCCAAGATCATCGAGGCCACCCAGCGCCCCGCTTTGATCCTGGCGCCCAACAAGACGCTCGCCGCCCAGCTTTATGCCGAGTTCAAGACCTTCTTCCCGGAAAACGCGGTGGAGTATTTCGTCAGCTATTACGATTACTACCAGCCCGAAGCCTATATCCCGCGCACCGACACCTATATCGAGAAAGACAGTTCCATCAACGAAGAGATCGACCGCATGCGCCATTCGGCGACGCGGGCGATCCTGGAGCGCGACGATGTGATCATCGTCGCCTCGGTCTCCTGCATCTACGGCATCGGCTCGGTGGAGACCTATTCCGGCACCGCGGTGGGCATCGGCCGCGGCGACCGCATTGACCGCAACGCCGCCATCCAGAATCTGGTGGCGCTGCAATACCGGCGCAATGACGACAATTTCACCCGCGGCGCCTTCCGGGTGCGCGGCGACACCATCGACATCTTCCCGGCGCATCAGGAAGATCGCGCCTGGCGGGTGGAGCTGTTCGGCGACACGGTGGACAGCATCACCGAGTTCGATCCCCTGACCGGGCACAAGGCCGGCGTGCTGGACGCGATCAAGATCTACGCCAACAGCCACTACGTCACGCCGCGTCCGACCCTGCAGCAGGCAATGAAGGGCATCAAGGCCGAGTTGATCACCACCCTGGCCGACTTCCGCGCCAAGGGAAAATTGCTGGAAGCCCAGCGGCTGGAACAGCGCACCACCTTCGACCTGGAGATGATCGAGGCCACCGGCTCCTGCGCCGGCATCGAGAATTATTCGCGCTGGCTGACGGGCCGCAAACCCGGCGAGCCGCCGCCCACCTTGTTTGAATATCTGCCCGACAATGCCCTGGTATTCTGCGATGAAAGCCATGTCAGCGTGCCGCAGATCGGCGCCATGTACAAAGGCGATTATCGCCGCAAGTTCACCCTGGCCGAATACGGCTTCCGCCTGCCCAGTTGCATCGACAATCGTCCGCTGAAATTCGAGGAATGGGACGCGATGCGGCCCCAGTCCATCTATGTCAGCGCCACACCCGGCAACTGGGAGCTGGAACGCACCGGCGGCGTCTTCACCGAACAGGTGATCCGTCCCACCGGACTTATTGATCCCCCTGTCGAGATCCGACCAGTGGAAAGCCAGGTGGACGACCTGATCGCCGAATGTCACCTGATCGCCAAGCAGGGTTATCGCGCCTTGGTCACTACCCTGACCAAGAAAATGGCCGAGGACCTCACCGAATATATGCATGAGCAGGGCATCCGGGTGCGCTACATGCATTCGGACGTGGAAACCCTGGAGCGGATCGAGATCATCCGCGACCTGCGGCTGGGCGCCTTTGATGTGCTGATCGGCATCAACCTCTTGCGCGAAGGGTTGGACATTCCCGAGTGCGGGCTGGTGGCCATTCTGGATGCCGACAAGGAAGGCTTTCTGCGCAGCGAGACCTCGCTGGTGCAGACCATCGGCCGC
>JAEKMB010000327.1:1155-2285 GCA_019508105.1 Alphaproteobacteria bacterium | reverse complement strand
GTCCAGCCGCGGCTCCTTGAGCGCATCGCCGCGACAGCGACAGCGTTCACCGAAGCCCTGGTCGCCGAAGCGCGCAAGGCCGGCGTCGCCTTCAGCGCGCAGTCGATCGGCAGCATGTTCGGTCTCTATTTTCGCGAGGCGCCGCCGAAATCGTTCACCGAAGTCATGCAAAGCGACCGCGCCCGTTTTAATCGCTTTTTTCATGCCATGCTCGGGCAGGGCGTGTATCTCGCGCCTTCGGCGTACGAAGCGGGCTTCGTGTCGGCGGCGCATGGCGAAGCGGAGGTGGCAGCGACGCTGGAGGCTGCGCGCAAAGCCTTCCGCGAGATCGGCTGAGTGAAACAACTTCCACTGTGCCGCGCGGTCAAACCCCCAGCCATGGAAATTCTGATCCGGGAGTTGACGCGCCCCGAGCAGCCTGCGCTGCTGGCGCATTTTCTAGCGCTTGACGGCAACGATCGCCGGCTTCGCTTCGGCGCCGCGCTCAGCGAACGCGCACTACGGCACTACGTGGAGCGCATCAACTTCGACCATGACGCGGTGTTTGGCGTTGGCGACGCGCTCCTCGCGCGGGCACATCTGCGCGCCCGCAACTGGGGCGTACGCGCCCTTTTCGTGCATTGCCTGGCCGAGAACGCGGCGATGATGCGGCTTGCCCGGCGCTACGGCATGCAGATCGGCGCGCACGCCGGCGAAGCCGACGCCTGGCTGCGGCTGCCGCCGGCCGATGCCGCAAGCCACTTCGGCGAGGTGTTCGCGCAGCGCGTCGCGCTTTTCGATTACGCCCTCAAGTCGCACGCGGCCGCCGGGCGCCGGCTCGCTGCGGCGCTTACATCAGGAACAGCGTCGCCAGTCCCAGGAAGATGAAGAAGCCGCCCGAGTCGGTGCAGGCCGTGATCAGGACCGAGGAGCCGACCGCGGGATCGCGGCCAAAGTGCGAACGTAGCCACGGGATCGCCACGCCCATCACCGCCGCCAGCATGAGCGTCAGCACCATGGCGAGCGCCATGACGCCGCCGAGCGCGACGTTGCCATACAAGAGATAGGCGACGATGCCGAGAAGAGTGCCCCAGACCACACCGTTCAGAAGCGCAAGGCCCAGCTCCTTTTTCAGCAGCGGCGCCCAGTAG
>JAEKMB010000327.1:0-1116 GCA_019508105.1 Alphaproteobacteria bacterium | reverse complement strand
ATCATCGTGATCGTCTGGTTGCCGGAATTGCCGCCGACGCCGGCGATGATGGGCATCAGCGCCGCGAGCGCCACCAGGCGTTCGATCGATCCCTCGAACAAGCCGATGACACGCGACGCAATGAACGCCGTAACCAGGTTGATGGCGAGCCACGCCCAGCGGTTCTTGAAGCTGTTCAGCACCGGCGCGAAGACGTCCTCCTCCTCCCGCAGACCGGCCTCGGCGAGGTGCGCTTCGGCGCTGCGCTGCCGGATGTAATCGACCACCGCATCGACGGTCAGGCGCCCGATCAGCGTACCGGCGGAGTCGACCACCGGCGCCGAGACCAGGTCGTAGCGCTCGAACGCGTTCGCCGCATCCTCGGCCGAGTCCTCGCCGTTGAACTTCATCGCGTCGCGCAGCAGGACTGCGCTGACCTCGAGATGCAGGTCCGAGACGATCAGGCGGGCGAGCGGCAGGGTGCCCTTCAGCCGCTGCGCGCGGTCGATGACGAAGAGCTGGTCGGTGTGATCGGGCAGTTTGTCCAGCCGTCGCAGGAAGCGAGTGGCCGCCTCGAGCGTCACATCGTCGCGCACGCTCACGTGCTCGAAGTCCATGAGCGCCCCGACCGAGCCTTCGGGATAGGAAAGCGCTGCCCGCAGCCGTTCGCGCTCTTCCGGCGAGAGCGACTGCACCACATCCTCCATCACCGCCGGTGGCAGGTCCGCGGCGATGTCGGCCAGCTCGTCCGCCTCGAGCGTTTCGGCGGCCGCAACCAGCTCCGCCGAGTCCATGGCCTCGATCAGCGACTCGCGCACCGCTTCAGAGACCTCGAGCAGGATCTCGCCGTCGCGGTCGGCCTTGACCATGTTCCACACGGCGAGGCGCTCCTCGAGCGGCAGCGCTTCGAGGATGTAGGCCATGTCGGCCGGGTGCAGCGCATCGAGCCGTGCGCGCAGCTCGGCGCTGCGGGCGCCGTGGGCGATCAGCTCGCGCAGCTCGCCGAGCTTCTGCTGCAGCTCATCGACTTCCAGTCGCGCCTGCGTCTCAGCCATGCGCGGAGCCTATCAGGGGATCTGCACCTCTCCCATGCGGAAGAAGATGGTGCTGACGCGCGAGGCCACGTAGGGCGTCAGG
>JAEKMB010000248.1 GCA_019508105.1 Alphaproteobacteria bacterium | reverse complement strand
CGATGCCCAAGGCCAAGCCCAACATCGTCGTCATCCTGGCGGATGACCAGGGATTTTCGGACTGGGGTTGCTTCGGCAGTGAAATCCCGACGCCCAATATTGACGCTTTGGCCGCGGGAGGACTTAGTTTCACAAACTTTTTCGTGACGCCGCGTTGCAGCCCCTCCAGGGCCGCGCTCCTGACCGGGGCGTGGCCCCACCAGGCGGGCATGGGACACTTGTCGCAGATCACCATCCCCGGATCGCAGGGCATCGCGGGCAAGTTGCTGGATCGCGTCGTGACGTTTGCCGAATTGCTCAAGGGGCAGGGATATTTCACGGCCATGGCCGGCAAATGGCACCTGGGCATAGAAAGCGGCACAGGGCCCGATGTGCGAGGCTTTGACCGTTCTATCGCCTCGCCCCAGGGCCGGATGTACTTTCCGGACCAGGAAGGCGGGCCTGTTTCCACCCATCAGATATTCCTGGACGGCAAGCAATATGACATCGCCGATCCGGCAATCGGGACCGGCGAATGGTATTCGACCGACCTGTTTGTCGATTACAGCATCAAGTACATCCGGGAAGCGCATGCGCAGAAGAAGCCCTTCGTGCTCTATCTGCCCTTTGTCGCCGCCCACAATCCCTTGATGGCGCCCCCGGACGATATTTCCCGCTTCAAGGGGAAGTATATGTCGGGTTGGGACGTGATGCGGCAAGCGCGCTTCGAACGGCAGAAGAAGCTGGGCATTATCCCGCCGGACCAGCATCTGCCGCCGCGCGAACCGAATACGTATAATTGGGACAAGCTCACACCCAAACAGCGGGACGAATTCGACACCATGATGGCGGTCTATGCCGCCATCATTTCGCACATGGACCGGGCAATCGGCCGGCTGATGTCGGAGCTCAAGTCCCTGGGCGTTGCCGACAATACATTGGTGCTGTTGACGTCTGACAATGGCGCCAATGCGGAGACCGGTCCTGATGGCATTCTGACCGGCGATCATCCCGGCGATGCCAGATCATCGGTGGCCGCAGGCATGGAGTGGTCAACGCTCTCCAATACGCCGTTCCGCTACTTCAAGCACTTTGCGGGAGAAGGCGGCATCTCCAATCCCCTGATCGTTCGCTGGCCCAAGGGCATTGACCCTTCGCTCAACGGCACTCACGTCAAGGGAATGAGCCATCTGGTGGATGTCATGGCGACCTTGCTGGAGGTGACGGGCACGCAATATCCGAAAAGCTTCAAAGGCCATGAGCTCGTTCCCCTGCAAGGCCGCAGCTTTGCATCGACATTCCGTGGAACTGCCCTGCCGCCACGTCCTGGTCCACTCTATTTCGAGCATGAGGGTCATCGTGCGATACGCACCGAACAGTGGAAGCTGGTGCAGAATTGGGGGCAACCCTGGGCGCTGTATGACGTCGCGACAGACCGCAGTGAGACCAACGATCTGATCAATGTTAAGCCGCGGCTGGCTTTCGAAATGGCGGCCCAATGGAATAGCTGGGCCAGTACCACTTTCGTCGATCCATGGTCGGTCGCCTATAATCAGAAGGTCTTCGGAAATACTCGACGGCAGAACTGGGGTGAGGGGCAAACGCCAAAGATCCCCGGGGCGATCGACGCTGTGCTGAAGTGGTAAATGCGTCATCTCATGGCGCCGCCAGAGCCTCAATCTGCCATTCCGGTGCTCCGCTCGCCATATAACAAGGTGACGTTGATGCGCCGGTTGTCATAGCCTTCTTTGAACCGGACCTTGTTGGTCTGGTGGAGAAGCTCGGAATCGAAAATCACCGCCCGGTTGGCCTTATGGGGCACGGTGATGGCCTTGGCCTGGTTGCGTGCCAGAAAATCGCGTATCGCCGCCTGGTCGCTGGCGAATTTTGTGAAGTCCCAGTTTCGCGGCGCCGGCACATCCCATACCAGCAGCCCGCCGCTTTCGGGGTCGAGATTGGCTTCATCCGGTGTGATCCAGAAATTGACGTTCACAAGCGCATCGTCGGCATGGATGTGGACGCCGTCCATGGTGCTGTCATATTTGAAGGCCCAGACATATTTCAGAGGCAGGGTGCCGCAGATCCCGGAAAAAACACTGCGAAATTCCTCCGCGATCTGCGCCAGCAGGGGTGCGGAAAAGCCATGTTCGGGAAAGGCGCCCAGATAGCCGCTGTCATAGCCGGTGCGCCACACGGTCGAGCCCAGGCAGAAAAGGCGCAACGCCGCCAGCGCTTCATCCGTCAGGAGATTGTCAACGACCACCAGCTGGGGAATATTTTCATGCCATTGCCGCGCCGCGTCCTCGGCATTGACCGGATTGACCGCACGGCTTTCCAGCCGCGCGCCGCCTTCGATATGCAGGCCGGGGCGGGGTGAGATACCGCGCTCCTGTAGCCAGGCCTGCTGCTCGGCATTGTGGCGCGTCAGTACCTTGTTGCTGCCGGATGGTTCGGTCTTGATTTGGCCCTGCGCGAAGGCGTGGAAGGACGAGAACCATTCGCCGATCCGGTGCTGCGCCGCCAGCGTCGTGCCCCGTTCAAACAGCGCCGCCTCGGAGTCGGGCTTGAGCTGCAGCACGCGCGAAAAGCAGGCTTCCGCGTCGGCATGACGGCCGAGCCCCGCCAGCGCCAGGCCGCGTTGATGCAGGAGAATGACATTCTGGGGGCTTAAAGCCAGGGCGTGGTCGGTTGCGGCCAGCGCCTCGGCATGACGCCTGAGCCGCAGCAGTGCCTCGATGCGCAGCTGGGCCAATTCCAGATCGCTTGGCCTGAGGCTCAGAGCGCGGTCAAACGCCGCCAGCGCCTCTTGATTGCGGCCGGCACCGGCCAATACCAGCGCATAATCCTTCAACAGCCCGGCATCGGGCGGCACTTGCGCCACCACGCCTTCCAGCAGCGCAAGCGCCTCGGCGACGCGGCCTTGCTGCGCGCGAAGCACGCCCAGGGGATGACGGATTTGGGGATTGTTTGGCGCCAAGGACAACAGGTGCAGATAGGCCTGCTCCGCCCCGGCCAGGTCGCCCTGCCGGTGTGCCGTGGTCGCCTGATTGTAGAGGGCCTGGAGGTCCACGCCATCCATTAGCGCAAACCCAAGGCTGTGTCAGCGAAGTCCGCACCGGGTTTTCCAGCTTTGCGCTTTGGCGCAGAATGATCATGCGAGGCTTTGGCCCGCCGACAGACTCTGGGAGGCAGGGATGGAAAAGATCACACGGCGCAAATACTTGGCGATGACAGTGTTGAGCGGAGCTGCCGCCATGGTCATGGGCCCGGCCCATGCGGCGGCCGGCGCCGATCCCCAGTCGCTGGCCGGCCTTGCGCGCGCCAAAGGACTCACCGGTTTCGGCAGCGCTATCGGCGGCGTTGGCAATCTAGGCAGCGCCTTCAGCGACCTTGGCGCCCGCCAGATTCAGCTGCGGGAATGCAACATCCTGGTTCCGGAAAATGAGCTGAAATGGACGGCCGTTCGTCCCGGTCCCAGGGATTTCAATTTCCGTGGCGCCGATGTGCTGGCCGACTGGGCCGAACAGAACGGCATGAAGATCCGCGGCCACAATCTTCTGTGGCTGCGTCCTGACCGTAACCCGGGATGGCTCAACGCTTACGATTTCGGTACCCGTCCCGGCGCCGAGGCGGAGCGGCTGCTGCGTGAGCACGTCACCACGGTGTGCAACCGCTACGGCGATCGCATCTTCACCTGGGACGTGGTCAATGAGGCGATCGACCCCAACACCGGCCGGATGCGCGACATGGTGTTCAGCCGCCATCTCGGCGAGAATTGCATGGACATTGTCTTCGACGCCGCCCGCAAGGCAGTT
>JAEKMB010000326.1 GCA_019508105.1 Alphaproteobacteria bacterium | reverse complement strand
CTGGAGATCTTCTTCTCCATTCCGGGGCTCGGCCGCGAGATCTACATCGCGGTCAATCGCAGCGACTACCCGGTGATCCAGGCCGTGACGATCTACCTTTCGGTGCTGACGATGCTCATCAACCTCGCGGTCGACGTGCTCTACACCTACGTCGATCCCCGCATCCAGCTCCACTGATGGCCGCCGTACTCGACCTCGCGCCGGAAAACGCCTGGATAGCGCTGTGGCGCCGGCTGCGCGAGGATCGTGCTGGGGCGGTGTCGCTCGGCATCGTCGTCGCCTATTTGGTGATGATCGCCTTTGCCGCCGCCGGTCTTCTGGCGCGCGGCTGGAGCGAGGAGGTCGGCGTGCCTTATGCCAATCCGTCTTTCCTCGGCGATCGGCCGAATTTCGAGGCGCAGATCGCGCAGCGCGCTCAGGGCAAGAAGGGCGTTGCGCCCGACTTGCGCGATATCGATCCGCTCGCGCCGAAGTACGCCGAGTGGGAGAAGCGCACCGCCGAGCTGAAGCACACCGAGCGCGAGCGTTCCACCACCCTGCCCTGGGGCGGCGATCGCTGGGGGCACGATGTACTTGCCAAGGCAATCAAGGGGACGCAGGTGTCGATCGCCGTCGGCGTCGTGGCGGCGCTGTGCGCCACGCTGATCGGCACGGTGCTCGGTGCGTTCGCCGGATTTTATGGGCGCTGGGTGAACGACCTGCTCGAGTGGGTTTACAACGTCTTCACCTCGATCCCGTACATCCTGCTCATCTTCTCGCTCGCCGCGGTGCTGCGGAGCGGCGCCTTTGCCGATCTCTTCGCGAGCGGCATCTGGACCGTGGTGATCATTCTCTCGGTGACCGGCTGGACCGGCATGTATCGCCTGGTGCGCGCGGAGTACATGAAGCACCGCTCGCGCGAGTACGTGCTGGCGGCGCAGGCGATCGGCGCCTCGGCGGCTTCCCGCATGTTCGTGCATATCCTGCCGAACGTGAGCCACGTCATCCTGGTGCAGCTCTCGTTGCTGGTCGTCGCCTTCATCAAGGTGGAGGTGATCCTCTCGTTCCTCGGGCTCGGCGTGCCGATCGACATGGTCTCCTGGGGCACGATGCTCTCCGAGGCGCAGACCGAGCTGGT
>JAEKMB010000247.1 GCA_019508105.1 Alphaproteobacteria bacterium | reverse complement strand
GACGCCCGCCTTGGCCAGGGCGCGGGACATTTCCTGGAAGTCGCGGAAGCGGGCGCCGATGCCGGGCCGGCCCAGTTCGATGGTAAAGCCGACCTGGCCGATGCCGACGCGGTCGGTGACGTCGTTGGTCTTGACCTCTTCGGTGCCGCGGCCGGAGACGCCGGTGGATTCATGCGGCACGCGCGGATCGGAAAAGGCGCGGCGCACCACCCGCGGCCATTCCAGCTGGTCGGGCTCAAAGGCGGTGGTGGGGCAGACATCGGGCTCCGGCTCGAAGCGGATGCGGAAATTGGCCAGGGTGCGGCGCACGAAGCGCACGGTGGAGGGCGGCAGCACTTCCTTGCTGAGCCCGTTGTAGCAGGCATAGCACTCCACGCATTCGTCGCGGTTGATGGTGGCGCGCTTGAGCTCCGGATCGATATAGATCGCGCCCATCGGGCAGACATAAGTGCAGTTGCCGCAGGCGACGCACTTCTTGGGATTGATCTTCATTGTATTCCTTTCCAGGAAAAAACATCCGCCGGAGTTAGCCTGACGATTGGCGGGGATTAGAAGGATTTGGCTTTGGGAGTTCAAGCCATTTTGCGGATTTCGCCTTTAAAGGCCCTCTGCAGTTGCAAGCGCGTCGCAACTACGGGCCAAAAAGCGGCCAAAATTGTCTTTTTTAAGATAAAAAGACAAGCGCTAGCGGATAACCCGGGCGCCCTTGCCCTTCATCACCGCCTCGACCTCCGCGACATTGACCATCGAGGTGTCGCCCGGCGTGGTCATGGCCAGCGCGCCGTGCGCCGCGCCATATTCCACCGCGGCCTGCGGTCCCTTGCCTTCCAGAAAGCCGTAAGCCAGGCCGCTGGCAAAGCCATCGCCGCCGCCGACCCGATCATAGATCTCCAGATTCTCGCGCATCATCGACTGATAGAATTCGCCGCCGGCATAGAGGATGGCGGACCAGTCATTGATGCTGGCGGTCTTGGCATTGCGCAGGGTGGTGGCCGCGACCTTGAAATTGGGGAACTGCTTCACCGCGGTCTGGATCATCTTCTTGAAGTTCGCCGGATCAATGGCCGAGATATGCTCGTCCAGCCCCTCGACCTCAAAGCCCAGGCAGGCCGTGAAATCTTCCTCATTGCCGATCATCACATCGACATACTTCGCGATGTGGCGGTTGATCTTCTGCGCTCCCTCCTTGCCGCCCTGGCTCTTCCACAGGCTGGCGCGATAGTTGAGGTCATAGGACACCACGGTGCCGTATTTGCGCGCGCATTCCACCGCCTCGATCACCGCTTCGGACGTGTTGGGCGCCAGCGCCGCGAAGATGCCGCCGGTATGGAACCAGCGCACGCCTTCCTCGCCGAACAGCTTTTCCCAGTTCACTTCGCCGGGCCTGATCTGGGAGGCGGCGCTGTGGCCGCGGTCCGAACAGCCCAGCGCGGCACGGATGCCGAACCCTTTTTCCGTGAAGTTCAGGCCGACGCGGGTGTTGCGCCCCAGCCCGTCAAAATCGCGCCAGATGATGTGCGAAGTGTCCACCCCGCCCTGGCAGATGAAATCCTCCACCAGCCAGCCCAGATCGTTCTTCGGCAAAGCGGTGACGACGCTGGCGCGCTTGCCCCAGCATTTGCGCATGGCGCGGGCGACATTGTATTCGCCGCCGCCTTCCCACACCTGGAACTGGCGGGCGGTGCGCACCCGGCCAAAGCCGGGATCAAAGCGCAGCATGATCTCGCCGAAAGAAACGCAGTCCCATTTCACATCGGCCGCGGGGCGGATCTTCAACACGTCGCTCATGGCTTACTGTCCCCGGATGCGCTTGATGAGGGCGATGGTCTCGGCCACCTTCTTCTCGATGCCGGCATAATCCTTGGCCGCCAGCAATTCCTTGGTGATCAGGTTGGAGCCGATGCCGCAGGCGACAATGCCGGCGCCGAACCACTTCTTCAGGGATTCTTCCGACGCATCGACCCCGCCGGTGGGCATGATGCGGCTCCAGGGCATGGGCCCCAGCACATTCTTGACGAATTCGGGTCCCCCGACGCTGGAACCGGGAAACACTTTGACGATCTCGCAGCCCAGTTCCTCGGCGGCGGAGATTTCCGAGGCCGAGCCGCAGCCCGGGCTATAGGGAATCTTGCGGCGGTTGCAGACGCGTGCGACATCGGCATTGAGGATCGGCCCCACCACGAACTTGGCGCCATTGGCAATGAACAGCCCCGCCGTGGGCGCATCCACCACCGACCCCACCCCCATGATGACGCTGGGATCGGCCTTGGCGAAATGGCGCGCCACATCCAGGAATATCTGGGCCGCGAAATCGCCGCGGTTGGTGAACTCGATGCACTTGGCGCCGCCATTGGCGCAGGCCTGGATGACCTTGAGGCAGACCTCGGTATCGGGGTGGAAAAAGACCGGGATCATGCCCTGGCTCATCATCCCCTGCAGCACCGCCATACGATCGTGATTCATCCCGCTTTTCTCCCGGGGGGGCCGTCCGGCCCCCGTTGCCTGGCGCAATTTTATGCCGCCCTTATAACCGCTGTTTCCGTACACCGATAGCGCCCCAAAACCCAGCAAAACCGGCTTTTTAAGGCCCGCGGCGCCCTGCCGCGCACCTCCGGCGGCCCCTTGTGCGTTGTCATTGCGCCCCTATCTAACGACTGCCATGTCCCGCCTCACCCTCACCCCGGAAATACTGGAAAATGCTTACGAATATCTGCGCGTCAGCCCGCCTTTCTGCCGTTGGGGGCTGCCCCATGCCGACCAGGTGATGTTCCGGGTGATGGGCGCCAAGGACCGTTATGGCCATTTCCGCGGCCGCCACCGGCGGGCGCGGGGGGATGATGGGTTCAGCGAAATCGCCATTTCCGCCGGGCTGGTGCGCTCGAGCGATGTGCTGATTGCCACCATGGCGCATGAGATGATTCATCTGTACCAGGACGAAACCGGGACGGCGCGCGGCCATCACAATCTGAAGTTCCGCAAGCTGGCCAAGCGGGTCTGTGCCATTCACGGCTTCGACCCGGAAAGCTTCTAAAGCGGTTTTTCGTAGAGCCGGTAGGTCTTGTAAGGCACGCCGCCGACCATCTCAATCACATGGCGCACCTTGTCGTTGCGCTCCATGATCCAGCTGAGTTCGCTGCCGGTGACGCCGCGCGAGAAGTTGAATTCGCGCACCGAATGGATCACTGCCAGCGCCATGGCGGCGCCCACCGGCGTGGTCTGCAGCGCCTTGCGCACCCCCATCATGGGCATGCGCGCGGTTCTCGGCCGCTTTACTTTCATGCGCCACAACAGCTTGATCCAGTTGAAGGGAAACAGCCGCCCCTTCATGTCGCGGATCGCTTCATTGAGGTTGGGGAAGATGGCGGTGAAGGCGGCGGGCCGGCCCTTATATTCGGCGATGCAGACATCGCCGGGACGCAGCAGCAATTTCAGAATGCCGGCCAGGTCGTCGATCTCCGCCTTGGTCATGGGGACATAGCCCCAATTGTCCGACCAGGCGTCATTGATGATGTCCAGCAGCATGGCGACTTCATCACGGAAACGCTTGTCCATGTGGATGTTGCGCAAGGTGACCTCGCCGCCGCGCATCGCCCGGGCCAGCAGCTTTTCGAACTTGTCGGTTCGCGCCTCCGGGCCATAGCTGTAGGCGATCAGGTCTTCCACCTTGGCATAGCCGGCCGCTTCGATGCGGGCTGCGTAATAGGGACGGTGATGGTTCATCATCAAAAGCTCACCGGGCCGATCACCCGTTTCATGCCCTGCGCCCGCAGCCAGCTTTCGGCGGCCATCAGCAGCGCATCAAAGACATCCTGATCGTTGACCGCCTCGATGAAGCCGAAATGGCCGGTGGCGTCGTTGTAGCGCTCCAGATGCAGCCGGTCGATCTGGGCGGTGATGCGGCCCACCGGCTCCTTGCCGCGATAGGCCAGGAAGAAGGCGGCGCGGGCATGCTGGAAATAGGGGTTATGCTTGGCCTGGAAATGGAATTTGCGCTCCAGCAGCAGCGGCGGCACCCATTGCGGGTCATCGGCGTAGAGCTTGAAGGGCAGGTGATGGAAATCGCGCCATTGCCGGCTGGTCTGTACCGGGACGATTGTGAGGGACTTTGTAGAAGGCAAAGGGGGCGTTTCCATGGCTGTGCTGGGCGCGCGACCATAGCGTCCGAGCCTATGATTTGATAGTAACAAACGCCGCATTTCCGCGGTCTCCAGCGCGTGAGTCATGCCCGCAAAAACCATCCTGATCACCGGCGCGTCCAGCGGCATAGGTGCGGCGCTGGCCCGCGCCTATGCCAAGGACGGGGTCACGCTTTTGCTGTGGGGCAGGGATGCGGCACGCCTGGATGCGGTGGTGGCGCAGTGCCGCGCGCGCGGCGCCCTGGTGACGACACAGGTCTTTGATCTGCGCGATGCGGCGGGATTTACCAGGCTGCTGGCCGCGGCGCCGGCGCTCGACATCGCCATCTTCAATGCCGGGTTGGGCGGCAGCGCCCCGGCCGATGTCTTTGCCGAAACTCCGGAAGCGGCCCAGGCGCTGGCAGAGGTGAACTTCACCGCCCCCGTGGTGGGCGCCAATGTCATCGCCAGCGCCATGGCGGCGCGGGGCGCGGGCCATATCGTGCTGATCGGTTCCATCACCGAATCTTTTCCCCTGCCCATGGCGCCCACCTATGCCGCCACCAAGGCGGGTCTCAAAATGTTCGCCGAAGCACTGGGCATCCGCATGGCGCGGCATGGCGTGAAAGTGAGCTTGGTCTCGCCGGGATTTATCGACACGCCCATGAGCCGCAAGGTGGTCGAACCCAAGCCTTTCCTGATGAGGGCCGACACCGCCGCTGCCATCATTGTGCGCAAGATCGACGCCGGCGCACGCACCATCGTCGTGCCATGGCAGTTCGGGGTGATCCGCGGCTTCGCCGGGCTGCTGCCGCGCGGGTTGCTGCGGCTGATCCTGTCCCGCCTATGACCGCCACCCCGGATCTGGGCCCGGAATCGGGATTGCTGGCGCGGCTGGCGGCGCATCGCTGGAGCCGTCGCGGCCTCCAATGGGGGCGCTGGGCCATCGCCCTTGCGTTGCTGGTCATTATTGGCCGCCGTCTCACCGAGCTGGGCTGGCGCGAGATCTGGGTGGCCCGGCCCACCGGCATCCTCTTCTATGTCCTGCTGGTGGCGCAGTTCTTCGTCCAGCCCGGCGGCGATTTCTTGATCTATCGCAACCTGTGGGGGGCAGGCAAAAACCCGCCTCTGGGCGTGATCCTGCGCAAGCGCTTCCTCAACAATGTGATGGATTATACCGGCGAAGTGTTTTTCTTTTTCTGGGCGCAGCGTCATGTGAAACTGCCGACCTCCACGCTGGTCCATTCCATCAAGGACAGCAACATCCTGTCGGCGGGGGCAGGGCTGGCCATGGTGTGGCTGATGGTGCCGCTGCTGCTGGCGACCGGCGGCTTGCATCTGCCGGAGCGGTTGATGGGGCAGGCCTGGCTCTATGTCATGCTGGGGTCGTTGCCGCTGCTGCTCTGCGGCGTGCTGGTGCTGGCGCATCGCAAAGTGACGGTGCTGAGCCGCGGCCAGATCGCCGCCACCTTTGCGATTCACTTCTTCCGCGCTTTGTTGATGCAGGTGGTGGAGTTCGGCCTTTGGACCGTATCCGGCGCGTTGCCTTCGGCGGTGGCGTGCCTGCAATTTGTGGCGCTGCGGCTGGTGGTGACGCGGTTGCCGCTGATTCCCAACAAGGACCTGGTCTTTGTCGGTGCCGGCATCGCGGCGGCGGGCATCACCAATATATCGGTGACGCCGGTGGCCACGGTGCTGGTGATCCTGGCGGCGGTGGACCTGGTGCTGGGTGTATTTGTGGCCGGCATTCCCTGGGCGCTGGATCATCTGCGCAAGGAGCCGGCGCCATGACTCTGCGCGGCCTGTCCCGCTCGCCGCTGTTATGGATTTTGGTGGCGGCGGCCGGGCTGCGGCTGGCCGGGCTGTTCTGGGGCCTGCCGGCCAGTGACGGTTGGGATGACGACGGTTTTGCGCCGCGCAATTTTCTCACCGCCCTGGCGCTGACCTGGAAGTCCGGCAGCTATTTTACCTATCCGCCGCTGCATGCCCTCCTACTGGCGGTGCCGTCCCTGCCGGTGGCGGGATGGGCGCTGGCGCATGCGCCGTCCCTGTCGCAGCACAATGTGATCACCGCGCTGATCCAGCCTGGCCCAGCGACCTATTTCGCGGTAG
>JAEKMB010000325.1 GCA_019508105.1 Alphaproteobacteria bacterium | reverse complement strand
TCGCACTATTCGCCGAGCGCTCACCGATCGCGGTGTTCGAGCTCGACGGCGAGGCAATGCTGCGCGAAGTGAATCAGGCCGCCGAAATCCTGTTCGGCTACGCCGCGGACGAGCTCGTCGGCCGCTCGGTGAAGCGCCTGGTGCTCACGAAGGACCACGCGGACTTCGACCGCGAATGGCAGCGCCTGATGGCCTCGCGACAGCCGGCGACCGGTGTCAAGGTACGCAACCTGCGGCGCGACGGCTTGACCGTGGTGTGCGAATGGACCGTGACGCCGCTCGTCAATTCGGCGGGTAAGCTGATTTCGGTGATCGCCCAGGGACGCGACGTCACCGCGCAGCTCGAGGCCGAGCGCATGAAGAAGGAGTTCACGTCGACGCTCTCGCACGAGCTGCGCACGCCGCTCACGTCGATCATCGGCTCGCTGCAGCTCGTCAACGCCGGCGTGCTAGGCGACGTGCCAAAGGATGTCATGGACCTCCTGGAGGTCGCAGAGCGAAACAGCCAGCGCCTGCTCGACCTTATCAATGACATCCTCGACATCGAGAAGATCGATTCGGGCAAGCTGACACTCAACCCCGAGGTGCTCAGCGTGGACGATCTGGTGCACGAGGCGATGGTGCTGAACAAGGGCTTCGGCGATCGATTCAAGGTGCGCTTCCAATCGCAGGGCGAGCTCGTTCGGCGCCAGGTCAATGCCGACCGCAAGCGCCTCCTGCAGGTGATGACCAACCTCCTCTCGAACGCGGCCAAGTTTTCGCCCGAAGGCGAGGCGGTGCAGATCACCACCGAGGAGCGCGGCGCCTGGCTGCGCGTTGCGGTGCACGATCGCGGACCCGGCATCCCGGAGGCGTTCCGCGCGCGCGTTTTCGGCCGCTTCAGCCAAGCCGATTCGACGACCTCGCGCTACAAGGGCGGCACGGGGCTCGGGCTCGCCATTTGCAAGCGCCTGGTCGAGATGATGCAGGGCCGCATCGGCTTCGAGGACCGCGACGGCGGCGGCACGACCTTCTGGTTCGAGCTGCCCGCTCATGCCTGAGCGAGCCCTCGAGCGCATCTGCTACGTCGAGGACGACGAGGACATCCAGCGCATCGTGCGCATGTCGCTCGAGCGGGTGG
>JAEKMB010000246.1 GCA_019508105.1 Alphaproteobacteria bacterium | reverse complement strand
AAGCTTTTCGTTCGTCATTTCCGGGAGCAACCCCAGAGGCTTTCCAATAGCCGCTGAATGGTCATTGGCCTCGACGGCTTTGGAACTTGGGCGCGAGTTAAGGCGTGACCTATAGTGGGAGGACCTAGGCATGTCTGACCGTGACGGACCAAGAGTAACGTTCCTGAGAACAGGGCCGGAATACCAGTAACCGATATAAAGGGGTAACCCGATAAGGCTTTGAGGATCGGTGGCCCTTTTGTTCTGTTCGAGCAACCGCTTGGTGAACACACTGGTCTGAACTTTCGCACCATGGCTTCCAAGAATAAGCAGGTGGCAATTTGTTCTCTCACGGATATCGCATCGGGTGATCCACGCGATAAGGGGATGAGGTTTGCGAGTTTCGGAAATAGCCCTTTTACGCCAGCGTTGCAGTCTGAGCAGGTTTGCAAGGCCAAGCCGTTGGAAGTAGGGCGATCCGGTACAACAGCCGGGGTCACCAATCCTTCCTCACGCTCGCAAGACGCCCCGATGTTGGCTAAGTTGGCCTCAGGGGAGTTCGGGTTGGGCCAAGGGGCAATTCGCAGCGGCATGCGCGACGCGTTCGCGGGCGCGATCTGCTGGGTGTTGTCTGCCGCCTATTGCCTGTCCTTTGCGGCGCTGATTTTTTCCGGGCCACTGGCGCCGTTCCTCGCCACGGGTGTGGCCGTGACCTTCCTGTCGGCGGCGGTGGGGGCGGCGATCGTCGGCTGGCGCAGTTCCTTCAGCTTTGCCATCGCCGGTCCCGACAATGCCACCTCCGCGGTCATCGCGGCGCTGGTGGCCGGCCTGATGCTGCGGCTGGGCAGCGACGGCCATCCCCTGGGCGCGGCGCTGATCGTGATGGCGCTGGCCACGGCGGGGACGGGCCTGCTTCTCTGTTTCCTGGGCTTCAGCCATGCCGGGCGCGCGGTGCGCTTTGTGCCTTATCCGGTGATCGGCGGCTTCATGGGCGCCACCGGCGTGGTGATGATCCTCGGCGCCATTCAAGTGATCACCGAACACCGGCTGACCCTCGCCACCCTTCCGACCTTCCTGGCCGGCGCAGCCTTGGCCAAGCTGGCGGCCGGCGCGGCAGTGGCTGCGGCCCTGGAATTGCTGCTGCTGCGCTCGCGCAGCGCCCTGATCCTGCCGGGCGTGCTGGCCCTGGCCATCATCGCCACACACATATTCCTGCGCGCCAAGGGAATCCCGCTGGCGCAAGCGCAGGCGCAAGGCTGGATGTTTCATCCCGCCCCGGCGGCGGTGCTGACGACGCCCTGGCGGATCGCGGAGCTGCGGGCGTTTCCCTGGGGGGCGCTGCCCCATCTGGCGGGCGAATTGCTGGCGGTGATGTTCGTCACCACCATCAGCGTGCTGCTCAACGGCACCGGCATCGAGATCGCCACCAAGCGCGAGGCCAGCGTGGACCGCGAGCTCAAGGCGGTGGGCCTGGCCAATCTGCTCAGTGCGGGTCTGGGCGGTTTCGTCAGTTGCCTGACCCTGAGCCGCACCATTCTGAACCGCGAGGCGGGCGCGGTGGGCCGCACCTCCGGCCTTACCCTGGCGGGCCTGTCGGCCCTGATGCTGGTGGTGGATCCCGCCTTCCTGGGCTCTGTGCCCAAATTCGCGCTGGGCGGGCTCTTGCTCTCCACCGGTGGACGGCTGTTGCTGCGCTGGCTGGTGCGCTCCGCGCGACGGCTGCTCCTGCTGGAATATCTCTCCCTGCTGGTAATCGCCGTGATGATCGTCAATTTCGGCTTCATCGCCGGCATGGCGATCGGCATCGTGATCGGCTGTTCCACCTTCGCCTTCAGCGCCAGCCGGGTCAGCGTGGTCAAGTTCCGCTTCGACGGCACCGAATATCGCAGCTCGCTGGACCGCAGCGCCGACGATATGGCGCTCTTGGCCCGCCATGGCGGCGAGATCCAGGGCATGACCCTGCAAAGCTACCTGTTCTTCGGCTCGGCCAGCCGGCTGCAGGAAAAGGTCAAGCAGCTTCTGGCTACACGGAGCGATTGCCGTTTCCTGCTGTTCGATTTCCGGCTGGTGACGGGGCTGGATTCCTCGGCCAGCTATAGCTTCTCCCAGATCAAGGACGCCGCCGATGAAGCAGGCACCCGCCTGGTGCTGACCAGCCTGTCGCCGGAACTGGAGCGCGCTTTCCGGGTCGCCGGCTTCCTCACCCCCGACATCATCCTGGCGGGCGACCTGGATCATGCGCTGGAGGATTGCGAACGCGAGGTGATCCTGGCGCACCGGCCCCGAAACGATGGCATCCTTTCGCTGGAAGACTGGCTGACCGGAGCGTTGGGCGATGCCGGTCATGCCCAGGCACTGGCACGGCACTGCATCCGCCGCGATGTCGCCGACGGCGAAATCATCGCCCGCCAGGGTGATGCCGCCGACAGCATGCATTTCATCCTGGAAGGGCGGATCGGCATCCTTGTGGACCGCGGTGAAGGGCGCCACGTGCGGGTCCGCAGCCTCGGCCGGCGCACCACCATTGGCGAGATGGGCCTGATTACCCGCCGCCCGCGTAGCGCCACCATCCAGGCGGAGCGGCCGAGTCTGCTTTATGAATTACGCACCGGCGATTTCGACACGATTCAGAAGGACGATCCCGCGCTCGCCCAGGCCCTGCTGCGCTATGTGGCGGCGGTGATGGCCGAGCGTCTCGGCTTCGCCACCCGGGTGATCGGCATTTTGCAACGGTGAACTAGATCGGCACCACGTCGAAGGCGATGGTGGTGCGCGGGGTGGGGGCGTGGAACGGCACCGTGCCGTGCCACATATAGGAGGGAAACAGCACCAGCCGTCCCGGCACCGGCTGAACACTGCGGCGCGGCGGCGGGTTCTTGTCGCCCAGCCTGGTGAAACCGGATTCGCCGAACTTGATCCAGCCCTGTTTTTCCTGCGCGTCCTTCACCACCTCCGGCACGCCGGCATAATAGCAGGAACTGATCCAGCCCTTGGGATGGATGTGGTTGACGTGAAAGCCGCAATCCATCAGCCGCGACGACCAGGAGCCGGCATAGCGGAAGCCGCGGCCGCGCCGGGACAGAAAGGGATGCGTTTCGTCCGGCTTGAGGGCCCCGACATACCGGGCGAGCGCCTCGTTGATGCGCGCCTGGATCTGGTCCACCAGGGGATGGCCGGCACCGAACAGCAGCCCTTGGGTCTGGGTGCCGCTGCGCAGGGTCTGGTTGAAATGGGCGCGCCGCTGCGGATGCAGAGGATCGAGCGCGGCGCAGAGTTCGGCGTTGAAATCCGCCATGCTGGAAAAGCCCAAGGGAGGCTCCAGGTCGAACACCTGCACCAGCTGGTCATAGCGGTTCAGGGCCTCGTCACGTTCATCGCCCATCAGCCGCAGCCCCAAACTCATATTGGCGATGGCGTTCTGGTGATAGGCGTCCAGCCCCAGGGCCTGGCGGCAAAGCGCCATCGCCTTTTGCGGGTCCTGGCGCAGCAGCGCCACTTCGGCGGCGCCCGACAGCAGATCGGGATCGTCGTGGCGCGCCAGCGCAGCATCGAACGCCGCCGAAGCCTCGTCATAGCGTTCCAGCATCACCAGCATATTGGCGGCGCCGGCGGCGGCAACGATGTCGGCCGGATCGGCCGCCAGAACGTTGCGGTAGAGGGCATAAGCTTCCTCGCCGCGTTTTTCCTGGGCCAGGAACGAGGCCTTGTCGAGCAACAGGTCGCGGCTGCGCGGGGCACGGTCATAGGATTTCAGCGCCTCATCGGCGCGGTCCATCCGGTAAAGCAGTTCGTTATAGGCGCGGTGCAGGGCGGGATTGGCGGGGTCGGCC
>JAEKMB010000245.1 GCA_019508105.1 Alphaproteobacteria bacterium | reverse complement strand
CGTCATGGTAAGGTGCCGGCATGAACTGGATCACCAATATCGTGCGGCCCCGCATCAAGGGCCTGATGGGCGGCAAGGATCGCGGCGATACACCGGAGAATCTCTGGAAGAAATGCCCGTCCTGCGGCGAGATGATCTTTCACCGCGATCTGGTGGCCAATCTCAATGTCTGCCCCAATTGCGGCCATCACATGCGCATCGGTCCGGCGGAGCGTTTTGCCTATACGTTCGACGCCGGCAGCTTCACCGAACTGGTGCCGCCCTCCGTGCCGGCCGATCCGCTGCGCTTTCGCGGCGAGAAGAAATATGCCGACGAGATCAAGGGCGCCCGCGCCAAGACGGGGCGACCCGAAGCCTTCACCGCCGCGCGCGGCACCATTGACGGCTTGCCGGGGATGATCGGCGTGCAGCCGTTTGATTTCCTGGGCGGCAGCCTGGGGATGGGCGTGGGCGAGGCGCTGGTGGAAAGCTTGCAGGCGGCGACCAAGGAAAAACGTCCCTATATCCTGTTCGTCGCTTCCGGCGGCGCGCGCATGCAAGAGGGCATTCTCTCCCTGATGCAGATGCCGCGCGCCACCATCTGTGTGGACATGCTGCGCGAGGCGGGGCTGCCTTATGTCGTGGTGCTGACCGATCCCACCTTTGGCGGGGTCAGCGCTTCTTATGCCATGCTGGGCGATATCCAGATCGCCGAGCCGGGCGCCCAGATCGGCTTTACCGGCGCACGGGTGATCGCCCAGACCATCCGCGAGAAACTGCCGGAAGGCTTCCAGCGCGCGGAATATCTGCTGGAACACGGCATGCTGGACATGGTCACCCACCGCAAGGAATTGCGGGCCACCCTGTCGCGGGTGCTGCATCTCTTGATGAAACAGGGCAAGCCGCGCAGCAAGGTGCTCAATATGCCCAAGCGCAACGGGAATGGCGGCGTCGCCGCGATCCCGTAATGCTTTCGGCCACCACACGCAGCGACGCGGTGCTGCGGCGTCTTTTGTCGCTGCATCCCAAGAAAATCGACCTGGCGCTGGACCGCATCCTGAGGCTGCTCGCCAATCTGGGCAATCCGCATTTGCGCCTGCCGCCGGTGATCCATGTCGCCGGCACCAACGGCAAGGGCTCGGCCTGCGCTTTCATGCGTGCCATGCTGGAGGCGCAGGGTCTACGGGTGCATGTCCACACCTCGCCGCACCTGGTGCATTTCCATGAACGCATCCGCATCGCCGGCAAGCTGATCTCGGAAGAGGCGCTGGTGTCGCTGCTGGAGGAAGTCGAGCAGGTCAATGCCGGGCGCGAGATCACTTTCTTCGAGATCACCGCGGCCGCCATGTTCCTGGCCTTTTCGCGCTATCCCGCCGACGCCACCATCCTGGAGGTCGGCTTGGGCGGCACTTATGATGCCACCAATGTGGTGCTGCATCCGGCCATGACGGTGATCCAGCCGGTGGGCATGGACCACAAGGAGTTTTTGGGCGACGACCTGGGCGGCATCGCCGCCGAGAAGGCCGGCATCATCAAGAAAGGCGTACCGCTGGTGGTGGGGCCGCAAAGCGAGATTCCGCGCGAGGTGATTTTGGCCCGCGCCGACCAGCTGGGCGTGCCGGTCTATGAATTCGGCCAGGATTTTGTCAGCCGCCCCGAGCATGGCCGCATGGTCTATGAGGACCAGCAGGGCCTGCTGGACCTGCCGCTGCCCAAATTGGTGGGCCGCCATCAGATCGAGAATGCCGGCGTCGCCATTGCCGCCTTGCGCCATGCCGGAAGCTTTGAAGGCCGCAAACTGGGTTGGGGCAGCGATGCCGGGATCGAGCGCGGGCTTTCCACGGTGGAATGGCCGGCCCGGCTGCAGCGCCTCATCAAGGGGCCCCTGGTGGAGGCCGCGCCCAAGGGCGCCGAAGTCTGGCTGGACGGCGGCCACAATCCGCATGGCGCCGAAGCGGTGTCGCGCGCCATGGCCGACATGGAAGAGCAGGGCGAACGGCCGCTCTACCTGATCTGTGGCATGCTTTCGAACAAGGATGCGCTGGGATATCTGCGCAGCTTCTACGGCCTGGCGCGGCATGTGGTGACGGTGGGGATACCCGGCGAAGAGGCCAGCATGGGCGCCGGCGCTTTATACGATGTGGCACGGCGCGCCGGGCTGGTCAGTGCCCCCGCCGAGGACCTGGACGATGCCATGCTGCAGATCCACGCCTGGACGCGGCTGGATGACGACAACACGCCGCCGCGCATTCTGATCTGCGGGTCGCTTTATCTGGCGGGCAAAGTTCTGGCGGAGAACGGTTAGCCCAAAGTGTCATGGCCCGCCGGAGTGCGGGCCACCCAGTTGGGCTGACGCATCTCACAAAATGGAACGCGGATCATTCTGCGGTGACAGGAATCGGGTCACCTGGGTGGCCCGCATTCGCGGGCCATGACACCGGGGGCTAGATCGACGACTCGATCCATTCCTTGATCTTGGACTTGGGCAGGGCGCCGACCTTGGTGGCGGCGACCTGGCCGCCCTGGAAGATCATCATGGTGGGAATGCCGCGCACGCCATACTTGGTGGGGACATGCGGATTCTCGTCGATGTTCAGCTTGGCGATGGTGACCTTGTCGCCCAGCTCGGCCGACAATTCGTCCAGCGCCGGGGCGATCATGCGGCAGGGTCCGCACCACTCGGCCCAGAAATCCACCAGCACGGGCTTCTTGGCATCCAGGACATCGGCCTGGAACGAGGCGTCGGACACTTTAAGGGGCATGTTTTGATTCCTGGACTATCGCGCCACCATATCTAGGAACGCGTCTCTCCCGGGTCAAGGCGGGCGGAAATCCCGGCCATTTGGGCGTCCAGAACCACATCGGAAAGCTGTAAAAGCCGGGGGCCGTCGGTGAACACCAAGCCGCAGGCGATGCGGCGGCCGGGGAAGATTTTGGCGGCGGCGGCGCGATAGAGCGCCATCTGGGCCAGATAGACGGCAGGAACCTCCGCTTCGCTGACGGGCGGGGGGCGGTTGGTCTTGAAGTCCAGAATCAGCACCATACCCTCCGTCACCGCCAGCCGGTCGATGCGGCCATTGACCCGCGCGCCTTTGCCGAACTCTGGAAGTTCGGCGAGTAGTCCCGCTTCGGCCTGGCTGCCTGGTGCAAAAGCGGCCGCAAATTGCGGATCATCCAATACGGCCAGAACTTCGTCGGTCAGCGCGTCAGCGTCTTTCAAGCCGCTGGCCTGGATGAACTTGAGCGCGACGGCGCGGCGCCTGGCGGGCGCGATTTCCGGCAGCCGCGCCAGCAAGGCATGCACCGCATTACCGCGGCGAAAGCGTGCGGCGCCGGCGCCCAGCGGCGAGAAAGTGGGCGGCGGCACGCCAACCGCCTCGGAGGGACGGATCAGACGCGGCAGTGCCGGCTCGCGCGGCGCGGGCGCAGAGATCCAGTTCGGCGGCGATTTCTGCTTTGCGACTTCTTTGGCCACCGCACCTTTTTCATCATCCAAGGTGCCGTAGGTGGTGATCTCGCCATCGCCGCGCGTGACCGTGGTGCCCAGGCTTTGGGCGGCGGCTTGCGCCAACTGATACCAGGAGCCGTCCCTGACGCCCTTTTTGCTTTCAAAGCCGCAGACATAGAGCCGGTCGCGGGCGCGAGTCAGCGCCACATAGAGCAGGCGGCGATGTTCGCGCAGGGTCTCAAGCTCGGCGCGTTGCTTGGCGCGCTTGACCACTTCCGGTGCATCCTCGTTGGACAACGGAAACAGCACGCCGTCCTCGCCGTACAGAAGATGGCTCTTGCGGCTGGGCGGCTCGGGCAAGGAAGTGGTATCGGGCAGGATC
>JAEKMB010000244.1 GCA_019508105.1 Alphaproteobacteria bacterium | reverse complement strand
ACGACGGCGGCGGAAGTGGCGCAATGGTCGGGGCTGGGACTTGCCAGTGTTATCATTCCGCCGCACGGCGTGCCGTACCGGCTGGCCGAAACCCCGCTGCCGCCGCCGGGCCATATCAGCCCGGACGTGGTGCCGCGCGCCTTTTTGTTCGCCGATGTGCGCGGTTTCAGCAAGTTGCCCGAGCGGCACATGGAACTGTTCGTTCAGACCTATATGACCTGCCTGGGCGAGGTGATCGACCCTTTCGCAAGCGATATCGACTATCGCGCCACGGCTGGTGACGGGATTTTCCTGGTTTTCCGCACCCCCGCTTTGGCGGCGGCCTGCGCCATTGCCATGCAGGAATGCTCAGGCTCCTTCGACCGGGCCCGCTACGGCATCGAGGTGGACCTGCAATTGCGGATTGCGGTCCATTACGGTCCCGCCCATCCTGTTCACGATCCGATCCTGAAAAAAGATTCTTTTGCCGGACGGGAGATTATCCGCGCCGCGCGCATCGAGCCGGTCACGCCGCCGGGCGAAATCTATGTCACCGAGCAGCTGGCCAGCGCGCTGTTCCTGGCAGGCGAAAAGCGATGGCGCTGCGATTATGTCGGCATCCAGCCCACCGCCAAAGGCTTTGGCAATTTCCGCATGTATTCCATCAAGCCGCTTGGCTAGGTCTTGGCGCGAACGGTTTTGCCGCGGACTGATAATTTGTCATCGCGGTCCTTTGCTTTCAAAACAGGGGCGAAACTGCTACGAAACCTAGGCTTTTGGCGGGACAACCGCCGGGCGCGGGGTAGGGGGTTTTTGTGGCGGGCTTTCGGCAGGGTCAGTGCGCGCGCGCCTTTGGCTTGACGCTGCTGTTCGCCACGCTTTTTGCGGCGCCCGTTGCCGCGGCCAGTGCGCCCGGGACCCATGAAGGCGTTGCCTCCTGCGGCGGGTCCACCTGCCATGGACGGCTGGCCCCGACCGGCAAGACCGTGCGGCAAAACGAACTCATCACCTGGCAGGACACGACATCCGCGGCCGGCACGCATAGCCAGGCGTGGCAAGTGCTGACCCGTTCGCGTGCCCAAGCCATCGCCCAGCGCCTGGGTCTGGGGCGCGCTGAGAACGCCAAGGACTGTCTGGGCTGCCATAGCGAACCGGCAGCGGCGCGGGGCTCCAAGTTCCAGATCTCCGACGGTGTCGGCTGCGAGGCCTGTCATGGCGGCGCCGGTGGCTGGCTGGTGAGCCATTACGCCGTGAATGCCACCCATGCCGACAATGTGAAGAACGGCATGACGGCGATGGAAGATCCGCGCGCCCGCGCCAATGTTTGCCTGGATTGCCATTTCGGCAGCGCCAGGGCCGGGCAGTTTGTCACCCACAAGATGATGGCGGCCGGCCATCCGCGCGTGTCGTTCGAACTGGATCTCTACAGCGCCCTGCAACGTCATTACGATTTCGACGCCGACTATGTGAAGCGCAAGTCCTTGGCCAGCGGCATCAAGTTCTGGGCGGTGGGTCAGGCGCTGGCGGTGGAGCGGCAACTGTCTCTCTATGGCGACGGCGTGCACACCAATGAAGGCGCCTTTCCCCAATTCTATTTCTTCGATTGCCAGAGCTGCCATCGCCGCATCTCCGATGATCCCAATGCGGCGCTGACCGCCGAGGCCAATCCGGGCCGTCCCCTGCCGCCGGGCACACCGCCTTTCAACGATGAAAACATGATCATGCTGTCGGCCGTCGCCCATGTCGCGGCCCCCGGCGAAGGCGCCAGCTTCGATGCGGCGGCGAAGGCCTTCCACACCGCCATGGCGCAGAGCCATGACGCCAGCGCCGCCGCCGCCCAGCTTGCGGGCGCGGCACGCAGCCTCGCCAATGCGATGGCGAACCATGCCTTCAGCCGCGCCGAGAGTTTCGCGGCACTGGATGCGGTGCTGAGCGGGGCTGCTTCGCGCTATACCGATTACCAAGGCGGCGCCCAGGCGGTGATGGCCGCCGACACGCTGCTCAATTCGCTGGTGGCGCAAGGCCATGTCAATCGCGCCAGCGCCGAAAGCCTGCGGCCGCAAATCAACCAGCTTTATGCCGAAGTGCGGGACACCAGTGCCTGGCACCCGGCGGAATTTCGCGACGCGATCCGGCAACTGGCCGGCGCGGTGGAGAGATTGAAATGACTTCGCCTGTCCGTCCGTTCCTGAGCATCCTGTTGAGCGGGCTTCTGGTCTTAACCGCCTGCGGCAAGAATGACGGCAGCGCCAGCTCCAACACCAGCTCCACCAACGCGACGCCCAGTCCTGCTGCCGCCAGCACGGCATCTACCGGCACCACGTCATCCTCGCCGGCGGCATCGACTGTCACGCCCACCAGCGTCTTCAACGTGCCGGCGTCCGAATCGCTGAGCGTTGCCGATGTGCAGACCATCATCTCGCGTGCTGTCGCCGAAGCCAGCGCGCAAGGAAAGCCCGCCATTATCGCGGTGGTGGATCGCGTCGGCAATGTGCTGGCGGTCTACAAGATGGCCGGCGCGCCGGACAATGCGGTGGTGCGCCCCGCGGCCAACCCCGCCAACAACACCGACCTGCAGGGTTTTACCATTCCCGCCGCCGGCGCGGCCCTGGCCAAGGCGATCACTGGCGCCTATCTCTCCTCGGGCGGCAACGCCTTCTCGACCCGCACCGCCAGCGAGATCGTGCAGCAATTCTTCCCGCCCACCACCGCGATCACGCCCGGCCTGGAAGGCGGCCCGCTATTCGGTGTGCAGTTCAGCCAGCTTCCCTGCTCGGACCTGTCGTCCCGTTTCAATCCGGGCGGCGGACCCGGCGCTTTCATCGGCCCCAAGCGGTCGCCCCTGGGCCTGGCCGCTGATCCCGGCGGCTTCCCGCTTTACAAGAACGGCGTGCTGGTGGGCGGTGTCGGCGCGATGGCCGATGGCGATTATGGGTTGGATACCGACATCACCAACACCGACAATGACGTGGACGAGAATATCGCCTTGGCCGCCACCACAGGCTATGCCGCGCCCTCCAGCATCACCGCCGACAAGGTTCTTCTGGACGGCACCTCGCTGCGCTACAGCGACGCCACGACCTCCACCCTCAAGTCCAGTCCCGGCTCGGCGCCCGCTTTCTCTACCGCTGCCGGCGTCGGCAGCCTGATCGCCGTCACCGGTTATTTCAGCGGCACCGCCGTGGTGGGCGGGCAGGCCTATGGCACCGAAGACTCCGGCATCCGCAAGGCCACTTCGGCGGAGTTCAACAATCCTGACGCCTTCGTCCTGACCAATGGCGCAGGCACCAACCGCTATCCCGCCAGCGCCGGCAGCGACGCGGCCGATGTCGGCACCCCGCTTAGTGCTGCGGAGACGAGCGCGGTGCTGGAGGAAGCCTTCAAGATCATGAGCCGTTCCAGGGCCGCCATCCGCCAGCCGCTGGACAGCCGCGCCCAGGTCTCGGTTTCGGTGGTGGACACGCGCGGCAAGATCCTGGGGGTGGTGCGCGCGCCCGACGCGCCGATCTTCGGCACCGACGTCTCGCTGCAGAAGGCCCGCACCGCCGCCTTCTTCTCCAATTCCAAGGCCGCGTCGGACCTGAACAGCGATCCATCCACCGATATGCGTAGCTTCATTCCGGCAGCGCGTACCTTCCTGAACAATTCCACCGCCTTTACCGGCGCCACCGCCTTTTCCTCGCGTTCCATCGGCAACCTGTCGCGGCCCTTCTTTCCGGACGGGCAGTTCAACAATCCCCATGGGCCTTTCTCGCGGCCGATCGCCAAATGGAGCCCTTTCTCCACCGGCCTCCAGTCGGCGCTGATCCTCACCAACCTGGTGCAGCATGTGCAGTTCGTGACGG